>JAUNBN010000034.1 GCA_030527085.1 Oscillospiraceae bacterium | reverse complement strand
AAACTATATGCCGCATCGACGCTTTAAATGTTCGGTGACGCGTGGATAAGCCGCAGCCGGGGCACATAAGAACATATCAAGCGGCACAAAAGCGGGTATGATGCTGCACCACCACCGCCGAAGACTCCCTAAAACCCCGCGGACTTGATTTTAGAAGCCGCATGTTTTATTATGTTTTTACGAATTAAACCGGAGGAAACAAAATGATAAGCTTTGATTTCACTGTAAACGATAAGGACGGCCTGCACGCGCGTCCCGCCGGACAGCTCGTTAAGGAGGCGCAGAAGCTCGATTCCGTTGTAACCATCCGCAAGGGCGAAAAGGCCGCGGATCTGCGCAAGCTCTTTGCGGTGATGTCCCTCGGCGTAAAGCAGGGCGAGACCATAACGGTAGAAGTTGAGGGCGGAGCCGAGGAGGCCAACGCCGAATTTGTAAAGCAGTTTTTGAGCGACAATTTCTAAATTTATAAAGACGGGTGTTCAAGACGCTTAAAACCCGTCTTTTATTCTGCGGGAGATTTGAATGATAATTCTAAAAGGCAAGGGAGTAGCCGAGGGTGTAGCGTGCGGCCCGGTATTCTTCTACGACAGAACGAAGCCCGAGGTGCTTAAAAGCACGGCTTCCGATATTTCTGCTGAAAAGGAGCGCTTTGAAGCGGCGCGTCAGAAGGCGGGCGCCGAGCTTGAGGCTCTTCAGGAAAAGGCTCTCGAGCGCGTCGGAGAGGCCGAGGCGGAGATATTTGAAATACACCACATGATGCTCGACGACATGGACTATATCGACGCGATAAACGCCCTGATAGAAGGGGAGAGCGTCAACGCGGAATACGCGGTGGACGAGACGGCAAAGTCCTTTGCCGAGGTTTTTTCCTCTATGGAGGACAACGAGTATATGCAGGCGCGCGCGGCGGACGTGCGCGATATTTCCGACCGCGTTATTGGTATTCTTACAGGCAAACGGGGAGAGCTCATTCTCGAGGAGCCCTCAATAATCCTCACTGACGACCTCATGCCCAGCGAGACGGTCTCCGTAGACCGCTCCCTGCTGCTGGGCATAGCCACCACGGCGGGCTCCGCCAACTCACACACGGCCATTCTTTCGAGAACGATGGGCATACCTGCCCTTGTAATGCTCGAGGGGGCAAGCGCGTCGCTGGGCGGCAGGCAGGCGGTGCTCGACTCCGCCGCCGGAACCCTTACCGCAGACCCCGACGAGCAGACTCTGGCCGCCTACGAAGAGAAGCGCGCCGAGCTGGAGGAAAAGAAAAAGCTCCTGGCCGAAATGGTAGGCAAGGAGAACCGGACTAAAGACGGAAAAACCGTCAAGCTCTTTGCGAATATCGGTAGCCCCGCAGACGCTGAGGCGGCGCTGGCGAACGACGCGGGAGGGGTGGGCCTCTTCCGCAGCGAGTTCTTGTATCTCGAGAGCGACAATTACCCTGACGAGGAAAAGCAGTTCGCCGCCTACAAGAGCGTCCTCGAGCAAATGCAGGGCCGCGAGGTCGTGATACGCACGCTGGACATCGGCGCAGACAAACGGATAGATTATTTCGGGCTGCCCGAGGAGGAGAATCCCGCGCTCGGAATGCGCGCGCTGAGAATCTGCCTTGAGCGACCCGGGATATTCAAAACCCAGCTGCGCGCGCTGTTTCGCGCCTCGGCCTTCGGCAAGCTGCTCATCATGTTCCCGATGGTAGTTTCCGAATGGGAGATAGACGAGATCCACCGATGTGTCGATGAGGTCAAGGCGGAGCTCGAAAACGAGGGACTTGCCTTTGATGAGAACGTAAAGCTCGGTATTATGGTAGAAACGCCCGCAGCCGCGGTTATGAGCGACGTTTTCGCAAAAAAAGTGGATTTCTTCAGCATAGGCACCAACGACTTGACGCAGTACACCCTCGCGGCCGAGTCCGTGGCGCGCTTTGCCGACACCCATAACGAGGCGGTGCTGAGGCTTATAGAGCTCACGGCGAAGAACGCACATGCCGCCGGAATATGGGTCGGCATCTGCGGAGAGCTGGCCTCCGATATCACGCTCACAGAGCGCTTCCTGCGTGCGGGAATAGACGAGCTTTCAATGTCGCCCTCAAAAATACTTGAGGTTAGAAGGCAGGTTCGTTCACTTACAATAGAATAGCGGCGAGAGTGCCCTGCCCCGCGCTGTTTCCCTTGCTTTCGCCCACCCTTCGGTGAGGAATTACAGGATTAAACCCGCTTTTGGGCCGCCTCTGTGGGCATAAGAGCGGACAGAGCCGCCTGAACCTAATTTCAAACGGCTCGCAGCTCGCTGAAAGCGATTTGCGGGCCGTTTTTATCCGTTAATTAAGACATGAAAACCCGCCGGACAAAGCGGCGAAAATCGACTCGAGGAGGACGGCCGCCGAGCTATAATAATGATGCGCCCCCGGCTTAAAAATGAGAGATTATTCCGAGGGGACAGGCATATATTTTTGCAGGGACAGACGAGATGAAAAGGAGACACTTTGTTAATACCTCTGGGCAATTTGATGAAAATTTCACGAACAATTCAGTAGAGATAACGAAATCTCGCTTATCGCATTAAAAACTTCAAAAAACATTTGCAAATAATGGCGATTATGCTATAATAATAACCGTAATTGAACAGAGACTCGACTCTTATCTTCGGTTTGTCTTTTGCGCGTAAAGCGCTTAATATAATCGGCGGCATACATAGGTTCTATCCAGTCAGTTTAAGTAGTTTGAGGCTCTTATTTTTATGCCCCGTATAAGCTTTATTTCCGTAAAAACATAATAGTCCGCCAAAGACAAGGCAGATTATTAGTTTTGAATAGCTCCGTAGCCATACGGAGTGCAAAAAACGAAAGGGGAACATTTATGGCAAAGTACGTTATGGCGCTTGACGCCGGTACTACCAGCAACCGCTGCATTCTCTTCAATGAGAAGGGCGAAATCTGCAGTGTTGCGCAGAAAGAGTTTACCCAGATTTATCCGCAGGCCGGCTGGGTAGAGCATGACGCTAACGAGATTTGGGCTACGCAGATAGGCGTAGCGCGCGAAGCCCAGGCTAAGCTTGGCATCGCGGCGACCGACATTGCCGCCATCGGCATAACCAATCAGCGCGAGACCACGGTCGTTTGGGATAAGAACACCGGCGAGCCCGTCTACAACGCTATAGTCTGGCAGTGCCGCCGTACCTCCGAGTACTGCGACAGCCTGAAGGACAAGGGCCTTGTCGATAAGATCCGCGAGAAGACGGGTCTTGTTATCGACGCTTACTTCTCCGGCACGAAGGTCCGCTGGATCCTCGAGAACGTACCCGGTGTCCGCGAGCGCGCTGAGAAGGGCGACCTGCTCTTCGGCAACATCGACACCTGGCTCATCTGGAAGCTCTCCAAGGGCAAAGTACATGTAACCGACTACTCCAACGCTTCCCGTACCCTTATGTTCAACATAGTCGAGAAGAAGTGGGACGACGAGATCCTCGCGGAGCTCAACGTGCCGAAGTCCATGCTGCCTGAGGTCAAACCCTCCAGCTGCGTGTACGGCATGGCTGACGCCGAGTGGTTCGGCGCCGAAGTACCCATCGGCGGCGCCGCGGGCGACCAGCAGGCGGCCCTCTTCGGCCAGACCTGCTACAATCCCGGCGAGGCGAAGAACACCTACGGCACCGGCTGCTTCATGCTCATGAACATCGGCGAGCAGGTCAAGTACAGCAAGAACGGCCTCGTTACGACCATAGCCTGGGGCCTCGACGGCAAGGTCGAGTATGCCCTTGAGGGCTCCATCTTTATCGCCGGCGCCGCGATTCAGTGGCTGCGCGACGAGCTGAAGATGATCGAGAAGTCCCCTGACTCCGAGCCTCTGGCCGAGTCCGTACCCGACACGAACGGCTGCTATGTCGTTCCCGCCTTCGCCGGTCTGGGCGCTCCCTATTGGGATCAGTATGCCCGCGGCACGGTTGTCGGCCTCACCCGCGGCGTGAACAAGGCTCACTTTGTACGCGCCACCCTCGAGTCCCTCGCGTATCAGACCGCTGACGTTCTGTTCGCGATGGAGGCTGACGCAGGCAACAAGCTCGCGGCCCTCAAGGTCGACGGCGGCGCTTGCGCCAACAACTTCCTCATGCAGTTCCAGGCCGACATCATCGGCGCGCCGGTCCAGCGCCCCAAGTGCGTTGAGACGACCGCCATGGGCGCCGCCTATCTCGCCGGTCTGGCGGTAGGCTACTGGGCTACCAAGGAAGACGTTGTAAAGAACTGGGCTATCGACCGCGTATTCGAGCCGAAGATGGACGAAGCCACCCGCAAGTCCCTCTATGAGGGCTGGCAGAAGGCCGTCAAGTGCTCCTTCGGCTGGGCGAAATAAGCCAGAGCTCTTTAAAGGAACGATTCATTAGATATAGAAAAAATGAGGAGTAATTATAGAGCGCCTTAAGCGCAAGCGGCGGGTGCGAGAATTACTTGAAAACCTTATATCTGATTGGGGAGCAGGGGCGGATTTGTGTCTGCCCCCGCTTCCTTTATAAAACAATCCGGTTTTTCAACTGAAAACCAGGCAAAATACCGGACTAAGGAGTTATTTATGCTGGATGTAGTAATAATCGGTGGCGGTGTTGTGGGATGCGCGACCGCAAGGGAGATATCGCGTTACGATTTAAAGACCGTCCTGCTCGAAAAGACGGCCGATATCTGCAATGGTCAGAGTAAGGCGAATACCGCCATCATCCACGGTGGCTACGACGCGAAACCCGGCACCCTTAAAGCCAAGTACAATATGCTGGGCAACGTGATGTTCGATAAGATATGCACCGAGCTGGACGTGCCTTATGAGTGGAACACCTCGCTTGTTGTTTCGCTTCATCCCGAAGACGATGAAATGATAGAAACGCTTCTCGAGCAGGGTAAGACCAACGGCTGCCCCGGGGTCCGCATAATTGAACACGACGAGCTTTTGCAGCTCGAGCCGAACCTCAACCCTAATGTCTGCAAGGCGCTGCTGGTGCCTACGGGCGGTATAGTCTGCCCCTACGAGCTTACCCAGGCCTTTGCCGAGAACGCCGCCTCCAACGGAGTGGAGTTCGTTCGCAACGCCAAGGTCACCAATGTTGAGAAGATAGAGGGCGGCTGGCGCGTTACCAGCTCCGCCGGGGTATATGAGGCCAAGGCTGTCGTAAACTGCGCGGGTCTTTATTCCGATGAGATAAACAATATGGTCTCCGAGCGCAAGCTTGAAATACAGCCCAGGCGCGGCGAGTACTATATTGTCGATAAGAAATATAAGGATTACTTCCACGCGACCATTTTCCCCTGTCCCTCCAAGATGGGCAAGGGCATACTGGTAGCCCGCACCATAGACGGCACCGTGCTGCTCGGCCCCACAGCCGAGGATATCGACGACAAGGCCGATACCCGCACCACCGCTTTCGGACAGGCCAAGGCCCTCGACGGAGCCCACAAGTATTGGGAGAAGATACCCACCAGGGATTTCATCACTAACTTCTCCGGCCTCAGAGCTCACTGCGTTACCACCAACGACTTCGTTATAGGCGAGCCCGATGACGCGCCCATGTTCTTCAACGCGGCCGGAATAGAATCCCCGGGCCTCACCTCCTCTCCGGCAATAGCCGAGCATCTCGCCACAGAGATAGCCTCCAAGCTGGACGCCAGGGAGAACGCCAGCTTCAACCCCATCCGCAAGGGAATACCCAAGTTCCGCGAGATGACGAAGGAAGAGCGCGCCGAGGCCATAAAGGCCAATCCCGACTTCGCTAAGATAGTTTGCCGCTGCGAAACCGTAACCGAGGCCGAAATAAGGGAGGCCATACGCCGACCCGTAGGCGCGAGGACGGTAGACGGCATCAAGCGCCGCACCCGCGCGGGTATGGGTCGCTGCCAGGCCGGCTTCTGCACGCCCAGAGTAGTCGAGATTCTCTGCGAGGAGCTCGGGCTGGACCCGACTGAGGTAACGAAGTTTGGAGGCGACTCTAGGCTTATTGAGGGTCATCTCTTTAAGGAGGCGGAGTAATTATGCAAAGCAAGGATATTCTTATTATAGGCGGAGGCCCCGCTGGCCTCGCCGCTGCGGTAGCCGCATATGAGGCGGGAGCTCGCGATATACTAATACTCGAGCGTGAGGGAAGCCTGGGCGGCATACTCAAGCAATGCATTCATAATGGCTTCGGACTGCACACCTTCAAAGAGGAGCTGACCGGCCCCGAATACGCCCAGAGGTATGTCGATAAGGTAGCGGAGTACAAGATTGCCTACCAGCGCGACACAATGGTAATAGACGTTACGCCCGACAAGGTAGTGACCTGCGTGAGCAAGGAAAACGGCCTCGAGCAGTTCCAGGCGAAGGCTCTTATACTCGCAATGGGCTGCCGCGAGAGGCCCCGCGGCTCGATAGGCACCCCCGGCTGGCGCTGCGCCGGCGTCTATACCGCCGGAACCGCACAGAAGTTCGTGAACCTCGAGGGGCTTATGCCCGGCAAAAAGTGCCTCATACTCGGCAGCGGCGACATCGGCCTTATCATGGCACGCCGCATGACCTTTATGGGCGCCGAGGTAGTAGGCTGCGTAGAGCTCATGCCCTACAGCGCCGGACTCAAGAGGAACATAGTTCAGTGCCTCAACGACTACGACATACCGCTCTATTTGAGCCACACCGTAACAGATATAGCGGGCAAGGAGCGCCTGGAGGGCGTTACCATAGCGGAGGTCGATGAGAAGCTGAAGCCCATCGAGGGCACCGAAAAGTACTTTGAGTGCGACACGCTGCTGCTCTCCGTGGGTCTTATCCCCGAGAACGAGCTGACCAACATGGCGGGAATAGAGATGTTCCCCTTCACGAGCGGCGCGGTTGTTGACGAGAACCTTCAGACCTCCGCCGACGGCGTCTTCGCCTGCGGCAACGTCCTGCACGTCCACGACCTGGTAGACTTCGTCTCCCAGGAGTCCGCCAAAGCCGGAAAGCACGCCTGGGAGTACGTTCAGGGCGAGCTCTCCCGCAGCGAAAAGAAGGTCTCCGTCGAGATGGGCAAGGGCGTGAACGCTATTGTGCCCCAACACGTCAACGCCGAACTCAGCGAGCCACTTACGATAATGTTCCGCCCCAGGGACGTTTACAAGGACGCCGTTATCAAGGTTAAGGCGGGAGAGACCGAGCTGCTCTCGAAGAAAAAGAGAGTAATGGCTCCCGCGGAGATGGAGTCCCTGCTTATCACCCCCGAAAAGCTCGCTGCCTGCGGGGATATCGACAAAATCACTGTGAGCGTGGAGGTGTGAGGCAATGATTAAAAAGGAACTGACCTGCATCGGCTGCCCCATGGGCTGCCAGCTTACCGCCACTCTTGAGGACGACGGCAGTTTCATCTCCGTTGAGGGCTTCACCTGCCCGATAGGCGAGAAGTACGGCAAGGAGGAGTGCACCAACCCCACCAGGATGGTCACGGCCCTCGCCCACGCCGTCGGCTCCAAGACCCCGCTGTCCGTCAAGACCAGCAAACCGATAGACAAGGCAAAGATATTCGACTGTCTGGCCGAAATCGCCAAGGTAGATGTTAAAACTCCGGTACATATAGGGGACGTTATCATCTCCGGCGTTTGCGGAACGGACGTGAATATAATCGCGACCAAAGAACTCAACTAAAAAACAGGAGGACACGCAAGTTGAAAAAGTTCATCAATGCCGTAGAGAACGTCGAGACCGAGATGATTCAGGGTATGTGCAGAGCCTATCCGAAGATCGTCAAGAAGCTCGATTGCGGCAACGTAGTAGTACGCACCAACAAGAAGGAGGGCAAGGTTGCCCTTATCTCCGGCGGCGGCTCGGGCCATGAGCCCACCCACGGCGGCTTCGTAGGCGCCGGAATGCTGGACTGCGCGGTAGCCGGAGCGGTTTACACCTCCCCGACCGTCGACATGATTTACGAGGGCCTCAAGGCCGTAGCGACCGATAAGGGCGTCCTTATGGTTGTTAAGAACTACACCGGCGACGTCATGAACTTCGAGATGGCCGCCGAGATGGCCGAGGGCGACGGCATCAAGACCGCCGAGGTCGTCACCAACGACGACGTGGCCGTTCAGGACAGCCTTTATACCACGGGACGCCGCGGCGTTGCGGGCACGGTATTCGTGCACAAGTGCGCCGGCGCTGCCGCCGAAGAGGGCAAGAGCCTTGAGGAAGTCAAGGCCGTAGCCGAGAAGGTTATAGCGAACGTCCGCACCATGGGCGTGGCGCTCACCCCCTCCACCATTCCCGCGGCCGGCACCCCCGGCTTCGAGCTTGGCGAGGACGAGATAGAGATAGGCATCGGCATCCACGGCGAGCCCGGCACCCACAAGGGCAAGCTGGTTTCCGCCAACGAGATAGTCAACACCCTGCTCGACAAGATCCTTGCCGACATCGACTTCAAGGGCGAGGTCGCCGTACTCATCAACGGGGGCGGCGGATCTCCTCTCATGGAGCTCTACATCGTCAACAACGCGGTACGCGACAGGCTCGAGAAGGAAGGCATCAAGGTCTACAAGAACTATGTGGGCAACTACATGACCTCCATCGACATGTGCGGCTGCTCGATAACCCTGCTCAAGGTTGACGACGAGCTGAAGAAGTATCTCGACGCTCCCGCCGACACGGTAGCCTGGAAAGAGTAATCAGTTTTCAATTGGACGCAGCGGGGCTTTATGCCCCGCTGTGCTCTGACAGCGAACACTAGGAAGGAATTTCAATGCCTAAAACTAATCAGGATGTAATCGAACTGCTCAAAAAAATTGAGGTCGTCATTCACGACAATAAGGATTACCTCACCGAGCTGGATCAGCCTATAGGGGACAGCGACCACGGCATCAACATGGACCGCGGCTTTAAGAAGGTTCTCGAGAAGCTGCCCGAGTGCGAGGGCAAGGACGTCGGCTCCACCTTAAAGGCCGTCGGCATGGCGCTCGTCACCACCGTGGGCGGAGCCTCCGGCCCCCTTTACGGCACTGCCTTTATGAAAGCCGGAGCCGCCGTAGCCGGCAAGGAAAGCGTTGACGGAAACGACTTTCTGGCCATACTGAACGCCGCCATTGAGGGTATTATGAGCCGCGGCAAGTCCACAACGGGTGAAAAGACCATGCTGGACGCGCTCGTTCCCGCGCGCGACGCTTTTGAAAAGGAATATTCGGCTTCCGGTGACTACAAGGCCGCTATAGGTAAGGCAACCGAGGCCGCCGAGGCCGGCTGCGAATACACCAAGACGATAATAGCGACAAAGGGCCGCGCGAGCTATCTCGGCGAGAGGGGAATAGGCCATCAGGATCCCGGCGCCACCTCCTCCACGCTGATGCTCGAGGTTCTGCGCGACAACGCCTAGTATGGTTGGCATAGTTATAGTATCGCACAGCGCCAAGGTAGCCGAGGGAACAAGCGAGCTCGCCAAAATGATGGCGGCAAGCGCGCCGGTTGCCTACGCGGGAGGTCTGGAGGACGGCTCTCTCGGGACGAGCTTTGAGCTTATCGAGGCGGCCGTCAAATCTGTGCTTTCCGACGACGGCGTAATCATGATAATGGACATGGGCAGCGCGCTCATGACCGCCGAGATGGTCATAGAGTCCTTCCCGGACAGCGACATACGCCTTGCGGACTGCCCCATCGTTGAGGGTGCCGTGAACGCCGCCGTGCTCTCGATGTGCGAGCAGAGCATAGACGAGATAATGAGCGCCCTGCTCGAACCCGACGCCTTTAAAAAGCTGGTTTGAGCAAAGAGCTTGAAAACGAAAAGAGATAAAGGGCCTTATTAAAGCCGAAGCTTTAGTAAGACCCTTTGTTGCTTATTTCGGGATTATTTCTTTATTTCGAGTTCGCCATCGGGCGAAATATCAACGAGGAAGCGCGT
>JAUNBN010000033.1 GCA_030527085.1 Oscillospiraceae bacterium | reverse complement strand
GGCTCAGGAAAAGAGCCGCGCAAGCCTTATACGCAGACGTAAGCTGGTGCTCTTTTTTATGGCGCTGGCCTGCCTTTATTTTCTCTACAGCATCGTCAACACTCAAATAGAGATATATAAGGAGCGGCAGACCTTAAACGAGATAAAAGCAGCCATCAACGAAAAGCAGCTCGAGAACGACGAGCTCTCCCGCGTTATTCTCGGCGAGGACGACTCCTCTTATATAGAGCGCATAGCCCGCGAAAAGCTCGGCTACGCCGCTGCCGACGAGCGCGTGTTTGAGGACGCGGCGGGTACGGAGGGCTGAAGGCGCGCCTCCACATGGAAGCTCGTTGCAGAAGAGCGCCTGTTTTTTTTGCAAAACGCTGTACAGCTCTTTTAAACCCGCTTTTGGTTCGACACCATATACAGAAGGGAGTGGCTCAAGGGCGTGTAATACGCTGTCTTTTCCCCGCCGTAGGCGGGGGAAAGGCAGTAAAAAAATCCACGCAGTGGGACACTCCCATACATAAGCTGAAGCAAAGGCCGCGAACAGACTTAAAAGGTCTGCCGCGGCCTTTTCCGCTCCTTGCTCTTTGCGCGGCGTCCGGGACGGACGAAATTCAGACACAAGTGTGTGATAGGCTGTAAGCGTCAGAAACTAAAGGTGCGGCCTGAAAAAGCGCGCGCGAGGAAACCCGGCTTCAGTTGCTTTTTCAGGCGGCATACAGCATCATTGAAAGGGATATTCAGATGAAAAAGCTTATCACACTGCTGCTGCTGTTCTCGTTCGCGCTCTCGGGCTGCGCGGCGCAGCAGCAGACCCAGGACGGCGAAACGCTCAGCGAAGTGACTGCCGAGGCGCAAAGTCAGCTGGAGGCGGGAGAGCTTGTTATGCTCTCAGACTGCACAAACGGAGGATACTATATGTCCGGCTATCGCAGCTCTCGCGGCGTTTATGAGTGCGAGCGGCAATCCGGCCGGTTCGGGAACTACTGTCGCATAGATTTTATTGATATGCAAAGCGCCTCCAGAAGCCCCATCTGCCATTTAGAGGGCTGCGCGCACGATACGCCCGAGTGCGGCGCGTTTATCGAGGCTGCATCCCTCTACAGATTATACAACTATGAGGATCTGATGTTTATCGTCTATAACGAGCCTCTGTGCGACGCAGGAGACCCCAAAAGGGTTATCCGCCCCGCCGGCATAGATATAGCCGAAATAGACGGCGCCAAGCGCCGCCCGCTTGTACGGTATGATTTTGAAGTCGGGGCGGACGAGCCTGAGGAGGTCTCCGCGGTCAGATGCGTCGGCGCGCTTTCTATAAGCTCGCCTCTCTTTTGCGACGGAAGATACCTCTACTTCTTTCTGAGCGAGATCACCGGCGCAAATCATGTGCCTGTGGAAAGCCAGACGGGTGTTTATACCTCTGCCTATGAATACGAGCGCTATATCGTGACGCTCGACCTCGTGAGCGGCGAGGAGCTTTCGAGAATGCCCTACAGGCACAGCCTGACGACGGCCTCCGGCGGCACGACAGACCTATATCGCGGAAAGCTTTTGTCGAGCGGCATCAAGTTGGACTCGAACGGGGAACCCATACAGAGCGATACGGACAGGCAGTACACGATATGCTATTATACGACAGACCTCAAAACCGGCGGGGAGAGCATAGTCTTTGAGGACGAGGTCGATATGAATACCGACTGGAGCGACTCCGGCGATATAATGATTATTAACGGCGAGCTCTACTCGGCGCGCGGGGAAGCGGGAGCCTTATATCATTACGAGCCGGACACGGGCGAATACGTAAAGGTTTTCGAAGCGCCGGGGGATTGGAGCTCTTTCTTCTGTGACTATTACGGCGGGAAATACCTCTTCACCGCCTGGCTCGCGGACGGCTCAAGCGCCTATTTTATATCGCAGAGCTTTGACTCGCCGCTTGAACCCTTTGAGCCGCTCAGCGGCCCGGACGTAAACACAGGGCGGCGCATGCTCAGATACTTGTGCGAGAGCGAAACGGACTTCCTGCTCTGCACGGACTACGCCATGCTTGAAGAACCCGGCGTATCCTCAAGCGGCGAGCCCTGCACCGTCGGCGTCATTAAGCGGACCTTCGCTCTCATTTCCAAGAGCGACTACTGGAGCGGCATACCCAACTACCGAGACATCACGGAGAATTAAAAAGTGTACACGATACTTGTTGTTGACGACGAAAAGCCCCTGCGCGAGCTTATCGAGATGACGCTGACAAACGCGGGCTATTCCTGCACTCTCGCGGCGGACGGCAAGGCGGCCGCCGACCTGATAGAAGAGCGCGACTACGACCTCGTGCTGCTGGATATCATGCTGCCCTATATAGACGGCTACGAGCTTATAGAGTACATCGCGCCGCTGGGCATCCCCGTAATATTCCTGACCGCGAAGAGCGACGTGGTGGACCGGGTGAGGGGGCTTCGCATGGGCGCGGACGACTATATAGTAAAGCCCTTCGAGCCGCTGGAGCTGGTGGCGCGGGTGGAGTCGGTGCTGCGCAGGAACGGCAAGACAGCGGGAAACATTACTCTGTGGGGAGTTGAGCTCGACCCCGCCGGGCGGCAGGTGAGGCGCAGCGGCGCGCTAATCGACCTCACGCCGCGCGAACTCGATTTGCTTACAGTTCTCATGCAGAACCCCGGCAAGACCCTCTACCGGGAACTGCTATACGAAAAGGTCTGGGGAGAGCCCGGCTCGGACACGCGGACGCTCGACACCCACATTCAGCGGCTGCGCCGAAAGCTCGGCTGGGAGGAGCGCATTAAGACGCTCGCGCGCGTGGGCTACCGATTGGAGAAGGAAGAATGAAGCTCTCTCTTAAAATGGCGCTGGCCATAATGCTGCTGCTCACGCTGTGCTTAACGCTCAACGGCTATCTGATGATAGAGCGCAATTTCAAAACCTCGCTCGAGACGGCGGCGCGGCAAAACACGCAGCGCCACAGCGAGAGCTGCTATTTCCTCGAGCGCGAAAGCGCGCTGTATATGGCCGCCGAGAGCGCCAGGCAGAGAGAATTGTCCGGGCTCGAGCTCTCAAGCTACGGCTCCCGCACTCAAATCGCCGACTGCAATTATTCACTCTCCCGCGCGGCGCTGGCTCTTTTGGAGCAGACGCCGCCCGACGGTTCGGCGGGCTTCAGCGTAAGGCTCGCTGACAGCACTTCGATATATTCCGCCATGCCAAGCGGAGTAAGCCAAAACGCTCAGATAGCGGCGCTGAGCCTGGCGCAGAACGAGTATTCGCTTTTTGAAGGCGCCGGCGGGGAGATATATATGCTCATGGCGACTCCGCTCGCAGTCGCAAATCCCGAGGTATCGCTTGTGAGCGCCTTCAGCGTTGGGCAGCCCTTCGCTTCGAGAAGCGAGCAGCTGCGGGACCTCAGCTTCTTTACGCTCTGCACGCTGGGGGCGGCCGCGCTGCTCACAGCCCTTCTCTCGGGCTACCTCACCCGCCCGCTCAAAAGACTCAAGGCCTCGAGCGAGAGCATAGCCTCGGGCAGCTACAGCGAGCGCACCGATATAAAGAGCGGCGATGAGTTCGGCGCCTTGAGCCGCAGCTTCGACGCCATGGCCGAGGCCGTTGAGCGCAATATAGAGGAGCTGAAGCTCGGCCTCAAGCAGCGAGAGGATTTTGTGGCGGCCTTTACTCACGAAATAAAAACGCCGATGGCGGCCATGCTCGGCTACTCCTCCCTGCTCTGCTCGGGGCTCAAGGACGAAAGCCAGCGCGAGACGGCTCAGGACTATATCTGGCGCGAGACGCGCAGACTCGAGGCGCTTTCCCAAAAGCTCATGCTCCTAATGGGGCTGAAAGAAGAAAAGCTCGAGACCAGGCCCGTACTGTTAAGCGAGCTCTGCGCGAGCCTGCTCGCCACGCTGCCCGAAAGTGAAAAGCCGGTGGAGATAAGCGCGAGGGGCGACGTAGCCCTGCCGGTAATGGGCGACGCGGTGCTGCTCGACTGTCTGCTTCGCAATCTTGTGCTCAACGCGCGCAATGCCTGCGAGAGCGGCACAGCGGAAAAAGCGCGTAATCCGGACACTCCCGAAAACGGCGGCATAGTAGAGATTAACTGGCAAAGGGAGGGCGAGTCAGTAACAGTAGCCGTCAGCGACAACGGGCGCGGCATCTCAAAGGAAAATCTCAAGCGGATAACCGAGCCCTTTTATATGGTCGATAAATCCCGCGCGCGCTCCGAGAACGGCAGCGGCCTGGGGCTGACGCTCGCTTCGAGAATAGCCGAGCTGCACGGCGGCTCTCTCAGCTTTGAAAGCGAAGAGGGGCGCGGGACGAGGGTTAGCTTCCGCCTGCCCGCCGCAAAGGAGGACGACGATGAAAAGCTCTAAACGGAAAAGCGCTCTGGCGGTTGCTGTGTGCCTTGTTATAATGGCGGCGATAATCGCCGCGCCGAGATTAGTCGCCGCCGCGGACGAGGCGGCTATGCTCGGCGGTGAATACCGCGGCGAGCGCGCAGCGCGAGACGGCGCTTTGAGCGCCGCAGGTATTGCGAACGCAGCGGCGAGGGCGCTTTATATCGACCGCGCCTATGTCTTCGCTTCAGGAGGCGGGCGCTCCGCCTCGGAGGGAGGTCTAACTCAGCTGGAGGAGCTGAAGGCCGCCGGAATTGTGCCCCGAAGCTGCACCGCTTTAAGCCGAGTTTCCCCGCCTGCCGAAAACGCGTGCCGCATGGAACTCGAGCCCGTTTCGGGACTGCTTGTCTCCGTGTCCTGGGGCGGCGAGGGAGTAAGCGCCGAAACTCTCATCGAGCGCTTTGCCGCCTACCTCGGCCTTGCGGATATTGAGGACTGGCGGCATATAGAATACCGGGGGCCCAATATGAGCGGAACAAGCCTGGGGAGATATTCGCCCTCGCTTCAATTGTATATCTCGCTTCAGGCCGACGATAAGGGCCTGGCAAACGGAATAGAGATACATTCCTACACCGCCGTCGAAATGGAGCCGCTGCTCGCGCTGACGACACCCCGATAAACTGAAGTCTGCCTTATAGTATTTGAGGAAGCGGCCTATAAGCGTGCATTTTAAACAAAGAATAAAAGCGGCGCCGCAAGCGAGTACAGCTTGCGACACCGTGTCTATTCGAGACAAAAAAGATACGGGCACTTTGCCCTGCCCCGGCTCTTGCCCTTTAGCTTGGGAGTGGCTCAAGGGCGTGTAATACGCTGTCTTTCCCCCGCCTACGGCGGGGGAAAGACAGTAAAAACCACGCAGTGGGACACTCTCGCGGGGAGGAATACCCTGACAAGCAGCACAGCCTAGCTGGAACATATGGAGCAGATGTAAAAAAACAGCCGACTAGATGGGCGGCATTCTGGGCCTGAACTGTAAAGCACCCCGCATCGCGGGGCGCTTTTGTATGCGGCGGCTCTTATGTCCCCGCGCGGGATTTTTTCTTGAGGCGCGGCTTTGCGAGCGGCGGGCGCTTCTTCGCGCGCAGCATTCCGTTGAGCTCCAGCCAGCGGTAGGCGTCCGAGAGCGTGTTTTCCAGAGGGCGGGTCTTATAGCCCAGCTCCCTGGCGGCCTTCTCGTGTGTAAAGAGGGCGTTGCCGCTCAGGGTGAACATCGAGTAGCTCGTGTAGAGCGGGGGCTGGCCCAGAAGCTTATAATAGGCCTCGGCCAGCGGCGCGGTGAGCTTCGCGAGGCTCATCGGCAAAATGAGCTTAACGGGCCGAAGTCCCGTAACGCGGCTTAAAGCGGCGAGCAGCTCGCGCACGGAGACATAGCGCCCGGAGAGGATATAACACTCCCCCCGCCGTCCCTTTTCGAGGCAGGAGACTATACCATCCGCGACGTCGCGGACGTCCGCGAAGTCGTAGCCGCCCTCAACTCCGGCCGAGAGGCCGCCGGAGACATAGTCTATTATGAGCTGCTTCAAGTAGCTGCGGCCCCTGTCTCCCGGGCCGCAGAGCCCCGAGGGGTGTACCACCGAAACGTCCAGGCCCCGCCTCGCCGCCGCGAGCGCCAGCGCCGTGGCCTCGGCCTTGGTCTTGGCGTAGAGGCCCTCGACCAAATCCGGAGAGAAGGTATCCGTCTCGCTCATCACCTCGCCGCGCGGCTTTTCAGGTATGGCGTGAACGGAGCTTATATAGACGAGCTTCTGCACTCTGTATTCCTCGCAGAGCGAGATTATGTTGGCCGTTCCGCCCACGTTTATCTCGCGCACCAGCTCGTCGTGCTTGCTGGCTATCGTCACTATGCCCGCCGCGTGAACGACCTTTAAGGGCGCGCCGCCGGTATCGAAGGCCTCGGCGCAGGAGGCTCTGTCTCGCACGTCGCCCTCAAAGAGCTCAACATTGTAAAGCAGGTGCTCGCGCGCACTGTCGCCTGGCATGAGCAGCGCGCGCACCCTCTTCTTCTGCGCCACCAGCCTCTCGACTATCTGACCTCCCAGAAAGCCGCCGGCTCCCGTCACGAGATAGACCGTATCCATTGCCCTTTTCTCCCTTTTCGGCGCGGGGGGAGAGAAACACCGCGCCCCCGCGCGCTTTTTTTAATTCTAGCACCGGGGGCGGGTCTATATTGTGAATGGATTTTGAACTTTTTACTGCGTTTTGCCCTTTTTCTGCGAGGCCTCCCGCGCGCGCTGCGAGTGGGAGAGCTCCTTCTTGCGCAGTCTCAGGCTCGCGGGGGTCACCTCCAAAAGCTCGTCCTCGGCCAGAAACTCTATACACTGCTCGAGCGAGAGCTCACGGCGCGGCGTGAGCCTTAAGGCCTCGTCGCTGCCCGAGGCGCGCATATTGGTGACGTGCTTTTTCTTGCAGACGTTCACCACCACGTCCTCGCTCTTGGGCGAAGCGCCCACTATCATACCCGCATAGACCCTTTCTCCCGGGCCTATGAAGAGCGCGCCGCGCTCCTGCGCGTTGTAGAGCCCGTAGGTCACGGCCTCGCCGGTCTCGTAGGCTATGAGCGCACCCTGCTGCCTTTTCTGTATCTCGCCCTTGGCGGGAATGTAGCTGTCGAAAACGGCGCTCATCACGCCCTCTCCGCGCGTGTCTGTTAAAAACTCCGAGCGATAGCCGAAGAGCCCGCGGGAGGGTATTTTGAATTCGAGCTTGACGCGCGAGCCCAGCGGCTCCATAGAGACGAGTTCGCCCTTGCGCGCGCCCAGCTTTTCCATAACCGCGCCCACCGCGTCCGGCGGCAGGTCCGCCACAAAGCGCTCGCAGGGCTCCGAGAGCACACCGTCTATGGTCTTGTAGAGCACGCCCGGCGCGCCTACTGAGAACTCGTAGCCCTCGCGCCGCATGGTCTCAATCAAAATCGAGAGATGCATCTCGCCCCTGCCCAGAACTCTGAAGGAGTCCGTGCGCTCGGTCTTCTCAACGATGAGCGAAACGTCGCGCAGCAGCTCGCGAAAGAGCCTGTCGGAGAGCTGGCGGGAGGTGACGTATTTCCCCTCGCTGCCCGCGAAGGGGCTGTCGTTAACGGAAAAGGTCATCTCGACCGTAGGCTCGCTTATCTTTACAAAGGGCAGCGGCTCAATCGCCTCGGGCGCGCAGACCGTGTTGCCTATATTAACGTCCTCTATGCCCGAAAAAGCTATTATATCGCCGACCGTGGCGCTCTCGACTGGCACGCGCCGCAAATCCTCGAATTTGAACATCGCGCTGACGCGCGCTTTTTTGTTGAGCGCCGTATCGTGGAAGTCGCAGACCGCCACCTCGGAATTAACGCGCATCTCGCCGCGCTCTATCCTGCCTATGGCCTCGCGGCCGACGTAGTCGTTGTAGTCTATGCAGGAGACCAGCAGCGAGAGCGGCCCCTTCTCGTCGCCCTCGGGCGGCCTTATATAATCTATTATCGTGTCGAAGAGAGGCGAAAGGTCGCTGCCCGGCTTGTGCGGCGAGAAGCTGGCTGTGCCGGCGCGCCCCGAACAGAATATCATGGGAGAGTCGAGCTGCTCGTTGCTCGCGCCGAGGTCTATAAGCAGTTCGAGCACCTCGTCCACGACCTCGTCTATGCGCGCGTCTGGGCGGTCGGTCTTGTTTACCACCACTATGAGCATGAGCCCCAAAGAGAGCGCTTTTTCGAGCACGAAGCGCGTCTGTGGCATCGGCCCCTCGGCCGCGTCCACCAAGAGCAGCACGCCGTCCACCATCTTGAGGACGCGCTCCACCTCGCCGCCGAAGTCCGCGTGGCCGGGGGTATCTACTATATTTATCGTAGTGTCCTTGTAGACGCAGGCGGTGTTCTTGGCGAGTATGGTTATACCGCGCTCGCGCTCGAGGTCGCCGGTATCCATAAGCCGCTCAGCCACCTGCTGGTTCTCCCTGAAGGCTCCGCCCTGCTTGAGCATCTGGTCCACCAGCGTGGTCTTGCCGTGGTCAACATGGGCTATTATGGCGATATTGCGAAGGTCGTTTCTTATCAAAATTCCTTTTCTCCTCTTTATCGGCTTTCTCTGCCGAAAAATGTCCCCTTGCGCGGATTTCTCGCCGCATTCCTGCCAAGGGCGGGGAATACAGCGTTCTGCGCGCTTAATCGGCCGTTCCCGCTTTTTCTCTCTGAGAAAGACCGCCGTCATTGGCCAAAGCCATTAAGTGAGGGTATTTACCCCCGCCGGCGGCGGAGGTAAATACCCTCAACAGTCCGCCTTCGGCGGCGGCTTTGAAGCACGAGAGCAATTATAGCAGATTGCACGAAAATAGCAAGCTCACTTTGGGCGATGTGCCGGGCGAGTCTAGCCGTAAAACTCCGAGCCGAGTACAGCCACGAATTTGGGCTTCACACCCGTCTTATCCGGCCCCAGATGCCGGTAGTTCTGGCACATGTCGTAGCTGGGTATAGTGTTGCCCTCTATAAACACGGGCCCGTCTTTGCAGACGGCCACGTCCCAGCCGATATAGCGCACTCCCTCGGCCAGCTTCGCCGCCCGCTTCACAAGCTCGAGCGCCTCTTTAAAATAGGGCACCTGAAAGCCAATGAGCGCGGTGTGCGTCGCGGGGTGCTCGGAGTAGTATTCGCCGGTCCTGTCGCAGAAGGCCTCGGCGCTTATTTTCCCCTCGGAATCGAGCGGCGCGTACATGCCCCCGCTGCTTATGTTGTCCACATAACCCTCGCCGCTGCCCATGCGGATGAGGGCGTACATTATATATACCTCGCCGTCCTTTTCGAGCGTTACTATGCGGACGGTGTTTACCGAGCTTTGGTTAAGGCGGTTCATGTCTATGTGCTGCGCCGCCTCCTGCTCTATTAAGAACATCTCCTTGGCGCAGAGTTCTTTGTAAAGCGCGGAAAAATCCTCTATTTTCTCAGAGCGCAGCCTCAAAACGCCGTGGCCGCCGAAGCCGTGAGTCTCCTTTGCGAACACGACCGGGTGTTTTTGGCAAAAGGCTCTGAAGCCCCGCTCGCCGCTCTCGCGCAGGTCTGTAAAACCCCGGCCCATAAAGTCCGCAAAGCGCCGGGCGAAGAGCGCCTTATCCTCAAAGACCTCGCGCTTTTCGGCGGGGTTAAGGCGGCGCACAAGGCTCAAATTGTCGTTCATCGTCATAAAGCTGCGGCGCTTTTTTGCGCTCTGCCAGACGAAGCCGAAGGTGAGGTAGTCGAGGTAGCCCACGCCGTAAACGAAGGAGCACCAGACCATGTCCAGCATTATTAAGAGCGCCGGCCTGCCCGAGCGCGCCGCGGCCTTTTCCGCGTACATCTTCATGCGCTTAAAGCTCATCTTCGAGAGCCTGCGCAGAAAGGTCTTTAGCTTTTGCATTCTCTTCCCTTGCCGAAAGAATACGGGGCAAAGCGAAAGGCCCGCCCCGCCTTTTATATCTTTTGATAGCCTCCGAGACCCGAGAGGCTCAGAACTTAAGCGCCGCGCTTATATAGGCGCTGACCTCTTCTATTTTTACTCGCTCCTGCTTCATGCTGTCGCGCTCCCTTACGGTAACGCAGCCGTCGTTTTCGGTATCGAAGTCATAGGTCACGCAGAAGGGCGTGCCTATCTCGTCCTGGCGGCGGTAGCGCTTGCCTATGGAGCCGGAGTCGTCG
>JAUNBN010000032.1:6711-10052 GCA_030527085.1 Oscillospiraceae bacterium | reverse complement strand
TGTTGTTGCCCGCGAAATAGATTTTGAGGGGACTCTTTTCGTTAAAAAACTGCGAGCCCAAAAGCTCTATTACGGCCCGCGCGCCGAGGTAGGAGCCGCCTATTCCAACTACGACGAGGATATCGCTCTCCTCTCTTATGCGGCGCGCCGCCGACTTTACGCGCTCGAGCTCGTCCGTATCGGATTTAAAGGGCAAATCGAGCCAGCCGAGGAAATCCGCACCCTCCCCCGACCTGTTTTCAAGCTTGAGACAGGCGCTCTCCAGCTCGCCCGAAAGCGAGGAGAGCGCCTGTGCGTCCACAAAAGGCTCTATATGCTTTAAATCTACTCTTACCGCCATTAATGTCCTCCCGAAAGGCTCCCCTTTGCGCGGCGGCTTTGCCCCCGCCGCGATGCCAAGCGCCCGAGCTTTCTGTTAATTATATTATAGCACTATCAAAGCGCTGTCAAGGAGAGCGGCGGGCGGATTTTTTGCCGATTCCCCCGCCTTCGGCGGGGGAATACAGCATGGACAACACAAGCCCTGTCAAGGAGAGCGGCGGGCGGATTTTTCGCCGATTCCCCCGCCTTCGGCGGGGAAATACGGCATGGACAACACTAGCCCTGTCAAGGCGAGCAGAGTACGGTTTTACATTCTGCAAAGCGCGTCGAAGAGTTTTTTAAAGCCCTTGGCGAAGGTCATTTCGCCCACTTCCTCTACGGCTGTGACCGGGTATTCGCCCAGCTTCAGTCCCTCGGCAAAGACGCTTATCGTTCCCACCTGCTGCCCCTCAACCACGGGAGCTTCGAGGCTCTCGGCAAGACTTATCTCGTAGGAAACTGCGCTCGCCAGCCCCTTTTCCACCACAACGCTCGTGGGAAGCTCGCAGCTGAGGGCGCAGCTCTCGCGCTCGCCGCCCTTTACTTCTATCGGAGCCAGAGCAGCAGGGTCTATCTCTATTTGGGCCAGCTCATAATTTGCGAAGCCGTATTCCAGGAGTGTTCTGGCGCTGGCGAAGCGCGAGGCGGAGTCCGGGCAGCCGAGCACAACGGCGATTATCTCCATGCCGTCCCTCTCGGCCGAGGCGGAAATGCAGACCCCCGCGCCGCTGGTCGTGCCTGTCTTTATGCCGGTTATGCCGTTAAAGGAGCGCAGCATCTTGTTCGTGTTGGTGAGCTCGGTCTCGCCGCCGCGCAGATGATCCTGCCAGATGGTAATGTAGCTGCGCACGAGCTCGTGCCTCAAGACCTCGCGGGACATCGCGGCCACATCGCGCGCGGTTGAGATATGCCCCTCCTCGTCTAGGCCGTTCGAATTTTTAAAGGTGGTCTCGGTCATGCCCAGCTCCAGAGCTCGCGCGTTCATCTCGGCCACAAAGCTCGGTTCTCCCCCGCTCACATGCTCGGCCAGCGCCACCGCGGCGTCGTTAGCCGAGGCGACGGCCACTGCCTTGAGCATCTCGTCCACGGTAAGCTGCTCGCCTGGCTCGAGCCAAATCTGCGAGCCGCCCATGCGGTAGGCGTGCTCGCTCACGTTCACAATGTCGTCGAGGGCTATCTTGCCAGTTTCGAGCGCCTCCATAACGAGTATCATCGTCATTATCTTAGTTATGGAGGCTATGGGCCGCCGCTCGTCGGCGTTCTTTTCGTAGAGGATTTCGCCGGTCTCGACCTCCACGAGTATTGCCGAAGGCGCGGCTAGCGAGAGCTCCTCCTTGTTGGCGAAAACGGAGATATCGTAGCTCACCTCACCTGTGGAGCCGGTGAGCGCGTAAAACTCGTCGGCGGCATAGGCGGTATAGGCAAAAACGCTCGGGCCGGCGCTCAGCAGCGCGGCGCAGATAATAAAGCTTAACAGTTTTCTCAGTTTCATAAAAACACTCCCCCGCTAGAAAGTCTATGCAAAAGGGCAGCGCTTTAATCCCGTTTGTAAAGCCTTAAAAAGGGTTGTATAATAAAGCCATGAGAGTGTTTATCAAGACCTTCGGCTGCAAGGTAAACAGCTTTGAGAGCTCCGCGATGGCCGAGCTGCTGCGCGCGCGCGGCTGCGAAGCGGCGGCGAGCGAGGCCGAAAGCGACGCGGTCATAGTAAACTCCTGCACAGTCACCGACAGGGGCGACCAGAAGACGCGGCAGTACCTGCGGCGCGTAAAGCGCGAGAACCCCGACTGCCTGCTCGTGCTCGCGGGCTGCTTCCCTCAGGCCTTTCCCGAAAAGGCCGCCAATATCCCCGAGGCCGACCTCGTCTGCGGGACTGGCAGCCGCGAGCAGACCCTCGAGGCGCTCTTTCGCTGCCTAGAGGACCGCAGGCGCAGGGTAGAGATACTGCCGAACCGAGACTTGGCCTACGAGCCTCTTTCGGCCGCCGAGCCGGACGGCCACACCCGCGCCTTCTTAAAAATCGAGGACGGCTGCGAGCGCTTTTGCTCCTATTGCATCGTGCCCTTCGCGCGCGGTCCGGTGCGCTGCCTGCCTCTTGAAGACCTGAAAACACAGGCCGCACAAACGGCGGCCCGGGGCTTTTCCGAAATAGTTTTGACGGGAATTAATCTCTCCTGCTACGGGCAGGGGCAGGGCTTCGATCTCGTGGACGCGGTTGCAGCGGCCTCTCTGCCCGAGGGGATAAAGCGCGTGCGGCTCGGCTCGCTTGAGCCGGATATGCTGGGTGAGGAAATGCTCGACCGCCTCGCGCTTGAAACAAAGCTCTGCGCGCACTTCCATCTCTCGCTGCAAAGCGGCTGCGACGCAACGCTTAAGAGAATGAACCGCCGCTACACAGCAGCGGAATACTTAAAGACCGCCGGGCTCATACGCGAGCGCTTTGAACGCGCCGTCTTTACTACCGATATAATTGCGGGCTTTCCGGGCGAGAGCGAGTCGGAGTTCTCCGAGAGTCTCGCCTTTGCCGAAAGCTTCGGCTTTCTAAAAATCCACGTCTTTCCCTATTCGCCGCGCGAGGGCACGGCGGCCGCGCGAATGCCGGGCCAAATTGAAAAGAGCGTAAAGGAAGCGCGCGCCGCGCTTCTGTCCGAGGCGGGCGAGCGCTCGAGGGAGAGGGTGCTGCGCTCCTTTGTCGGAAGCCGCGCGCGGGTCATACTCGAGCGGCAGCGCCCGGACGGCTCCTTCGGCGGCTACACCGACCGCTACCTGCCCGCAAGAGTTCGCGGCGAGGGCCTTAGGGAGCGCGATGTTGTAGAGGGCGAGATACGCGCCCTTGAAAACGGGGAGTGCGTAGTCGAGCCGCGAGCCTGAGCGCGCTTTTTTACGGGGAGAAATGTCATTCGGCGCAATGTCATTTAGTTAGGGCGTCTCCCCCCCCCTTAGGGGGGGGGTGACGCCCTAAAAAGTACGCATATTCGTGT
>JAUNBN010000032.1:722-6701 GCA_030527085.1 Oscillospiraceae bacterium | reverse complement strand
GAGCCGCGAGCCTGAAGCGCAGGCCTGATACAGCGCCGTATGTTTCCCTTCGCGTGAATTTTTCGCAATATTCCCCCCGCCTGCGGAGTAATACCATTAAATCAGGGTGTTTTCCCCCGCCGCAGGCGGGGGAAAACACCCTGAAAAGTACGATGTCATTGGCCTGCTGCGAGAGAAATATTGTGTGCTGCACGCTTTTAAAGCCGCGCTATTGTCCCCCTTCGGCGGATGAACCGGAGCTTTAAACAGCTCGCTTCCCGGAATCGACGGTGAAGCCCGGCTTATCAGACCTCTGCTTGCTCAATGCGGAGCACGGTGAGCTCTCCCTCGCCCTCTCCCCTCTTGCAGTAGGCGCGTATCTCAAACTCCCTGCCCCCGAAGGAATGTCCGTCGAAGCGTCCCTCAAAGACCCAGGTCAGCAGCACCTCGCCCGAAGCCAGCGTTTCCTCGGCACTGTAGCCGAGCATTTCGTTAAAGATATCCGCGTCCATACCGTTCTTGAAAACGCCGGCCTCCTCAAGCTGCTCTGCAAAGCCCTCTATGTCCAGTGCGCCGCCGCAGTCTAAAGCCAAATACTCGAGATCCGGGTCTCTTACCGCGCCGCTCTTGTAAAGCTCGAGATTCGTCCTTATTATAAGGCCGTCGGGATTGCAAAGGCACAAAAGGCTGAAGAGCGCCGCCGCGGAGAATACAGCCGCCTTCGCCGCCTTAAAGGGGCGAGAAATGTAAACGGCGGCGAGCAGCGTAAAGATGAGCAGCACGAGCACCCCCCAGCTTGAGAGCAGCCTTTTCTGCGTGAGGCCGTAGCGGTCTATATAAAGCGCGAGCTTAAAGGCGGCCACGACCGCGAAGAGGACGCAGCTTAAAAGTATGAGCAGCGCAAGCGCCTTGAGCAGACGGCTCTCCCTTAAAGGCTTGCGGCTGAACTTGGAAACGCAGCAGAGCAAAAAGAAGCTGAGAGCCATTATCTGGCACATCTCAAAAAAGCCCTCTCTGGCGTAGCGCGACACCGTGAAGCCGCTCGGCAGCTCGCCGCTGAGCGCTCCCACAAGGTAGCTGCTCTGAAAGGCGAAGAACAATCCGTAAAGAGCGAGGAACAAGAACAGGATGGCCGCCGCGGCGGGAACGGACAGCACGCGGACGCGCTCAAACATAGCCTCGAGCGCGGCTTTTTCCGTCGGCGCCGCCTTGCTTCTCGCCGCGCCCGAGACGAGGCCGAAGAGATAGCAGCCCACAGGCAGGGACAAAAAGAAGTACAGCGGGATGTCGGGGACGAGAAGCTCGCCTAAAAACTCGCCGAGCTTCTCAAAGAAATCGCCCACTCTTTCCGAGAGCAGGAAGTCCGCCGAAATCAGAATACCCGCCGCAATCACGAAAAGCACCAGCGCGCAGAGGGTTATAAAAACCGCAAGACTCGAAACGCTCTTTTTCTCTCTCTTGCCCGACAAGAGCTCTTTTACGCCATAGCAAAAGGTCCTTATTCTGAGAAAGAAGTTCTTAAAGGGCAGCTTAAGAAGGGCGTTCTTCACATCGAAGGGGAAGAAAAAGCTCGTCTCGCCCTCTATAAGCAGCCCGCAGCGGCTGAGTACATAATAGGCCGCCATGCCGCAGCAAAGCAGCATATCCCAGCCTCTAACCGTGCCGCCGTTAAAGGGCACTCGCGCAAGGCCGACGGCGAGTATACAGCAAAGCCAGAAGGCGCTCTCGCGGCTGAAGGTCTTTTTGCCCTCGGCTCTGAAAAGAAGCTCGCTCAAGCCTAAGAAAAGAAGCGAAAAGAGCAGCAGCGCGCCCGGGAATAGGCTTTCTAAAAACAAGAGCCTTATATAAGCGTAGGCGAGCGCGTAGCTTAAAAGCGCCGCCAGGCACTGCGCCCGGCTCGCCTCAAAGGGAGTTTTCAGCGCCGTCCCCGGCGCCGCATACGGTGTAGCAGGAGCGGCAGTAATACCATTTCCGTTCATCTTAAATCACCTCGTTTTAGGGTTGCGGCCTTTCTGCAGCACGGACCTTTCCTCGCAGCATTAAACACGCTTTCAGTCCGCTTTTCGGGCTTTCCCGTCTTGAAGCTCAAGCGCTTCCCTGATGTATATGAGTCAAAATCCAGCCGGTCTGTTGCGCTTCAGGCGCTCTCAGCCGTCCTCGTCCTCCGTCCGGCCGTCGGCCGGCGGCTTGTATTCGAGAATATCGCCCGGCTGGCAGTCGAGCTCGCGGCAGAGTGCGGCGAGAGTTGAGAAACGCACCGCCTTGGCCTTGCCGGTCTTTAAAATCGAGAGGTTGGCCGCCGTTATGCCTACGCGCTGGGCAAGCTCGCCCGCGGAGGTTTTGCGCCGCGCCATGACCACGTCTAAATTCACGATGATGGGCATTCTCATTCCCCCCTACACCGTGTAGTCGAGCTCGTCCTTCATGAGGACGGCCTGCTCGAAGCAGTTTTTAACTATCCTTACTATCAGCGCCATAAAGGCGGCGGCAATGGCCGGCAGCATAAAGGGCAGGTAGTAAAGCGCGCTCAACAGGCAGACGAGCCCCATGGCCACGCAATACCAGCTTATGCGCCTTAAAAGGCTCACGTTTTCGGCTGTGAAAATAAGCTCAAGCCCGAGATTTTTAAGCAGCCGCCACAGAGAAAAGATAAGCAGCCAGGCCGGTACGCTGCAAAGGTAGAGGCTCGCCAGCAGCAAAAGCCCGTCTTTGAGGCCCTCGCCGAGAACCTCGGATATCCTCAGCGCCCAGCCCGCAAGCCAGTAGCCGCCTATATCCAGCGCCAGCAGCAAGAGCGCCAGCAGCGCGACGCCGAGCCGCGAGAGCGCTATGCTCTTTTGGTCGTTCCAGTCCATGTCTTAAGCTCCTTTACATTTGCTTCAAGGCGTATTATAGCAGGCACGTTACTGTTTTGCAAGTATTTTTTATTGTTTTTCGATAATTATTTATTGCAATTCAAATAAAAGCCGCCCGCTTAAAGGGGGGCGCCCCGATTGCGCGCTTTTTGCTGCGTTCCCCCGCCGAAGGCTGATGTCATTAAGATAGGGTCTTCCCCCCCCCTCCGGCGGGGGGAAGTCCCGAAAAGTCAGTCGTGTCATTACGCCGAAGGCGGAGAGGACAAAGCACTGAACCCGCTTTTGAGCCAGTCCCCGCTTGTAATAAGCAGACGGAAAATGAGCAGTAAAAAAAAAGACCCCTCGTATGTATCGGATGCCGAAGCCCCCAATTTTACGTCCGAAAACGCGCATACTGCCGAGTCTTTTTCTGTTAGTAATATAGCATTTAAAAGCGCCGGGGTCAATAAGCGCTTTAATAGGGGACTCGCAAGAGCGCAGATACCCCGCGAACGGAACATGCTCTTTGTATCGGAATCGGTTCAAAAGCGGGCCCGAAGCCGTATCACCGCGGCGGTTTGACAGTTCGCTCGATCTATAATAAACTTAAAGTCCGGCCTTATCGCGCGCGGCGCGGGAGCCGGAAGACGAACCCATGCTATTATGGCGGGGGGCGTCTCTCGGCTTTCCCGCGCGCGGCGCGAGAGCCGGAAGCTCATTTTTAACCATTGGAAGCGCGGCTCTCACCGGCCGCGTCTTGCGAGAGGGAGTTTTATGTTCGCTATCAAGCTCAATCCGGCCTTTAAGCGCTACGCCTGGGGCGGGGACCGGCTTATTAATGAGTTCAACAAGGGCGGCGGCAGGGCTCCGCTTGCGGAGAGCTGGGAGCTGAGCTGCCACCGTGACGGCGAATGCCTGATAGGCATCTGCAGCCTTTCGCAGCTCGAGCCGCGCTGGCTGGGCGCTCCGCTCAAGAGCTACCTCGACGAACACCCGGAATATATAGGCGAGGGCTTTGCTTCGGCCGACGAGTTTCCCGTAATCGTCAAGTTTCTGGACGCCGGAGAGTCTCTCTCGGTGCAGCTGCATCCCGACGACGCCTACGCCCTCGCAAGCGAGGGGCAGAGCGGTAAAAACGAGCTGCTTTATATTCTGGACTGCGGCGAGGACGCCGAGCTGCTTTTAGGGCTTAAAGAGCCCTTGCGCCCCGAAGATCTGCGGGAGTTCGCCGAAACGGGAGAGATCGTTTCAAAGCTGAACCGTCTGCAAATAGAGTCCGGCCAGAGCTACGCCATACCCGCGCGAACACTGCACGCCATAAGAACAAAAACTCTCGCCCTTGAGATACAGCAGAGCTCCAATGTTACCTACCGCGTCTTCGACTACAAGCGCGAGAGCTTTGGGGAGCAGAAGCGCGAGCTTCATATAGATAAGGCCCTCGAATGCGCCGATCTTGGCGCCTGCAGCCCGAAACCCGCCGGAGCCTTTGTCCTGAGCCGTCTGGGCGCGGAAATAAGGCGCATAAGCGACTGGGACTGTTTTTTTGCCTACGAGGTCAAGAGCGAGAGAAAGGTGGGCTTTAAATGCGAGCCCGACTCCTTTCACGCCATTACCATGCTCGAGGGCTCCGCTGTTTTTGTCCACGGAGAGCAGATAGAGGAGCTCGAAAAGGGAGACACGATTTTTATACCCGCCGGGCTTCAATACTACGCTCTGAGCGGAAAATGCTCCTTTGTTCTGGTTAGCTGCCGCCGGCCCGAGTTCGACAGCCCCGGCGAAGGCGAGGCATAATTCCCGAAGCCACCGCAGGCAGCGTCCTGCAAGCGTGTTAAAAAATTCCCCCGCCGCATTATATCTTGAGCACAGTAAACGCGCCCCGCAGGGATTCCTCCCTCCCGCAAGGCGCGTTTGTTGTTTTTTATTTAAGGCGAGCCTTATCGGCGCGCCGTGGCGCCTCGGCCCAAAGCCTCTCAAAGAGCGCTCGAATAACAAGCGCTTAACGCGGCGCGGCGTGTTCCGTTCGTTCGCGAGAAAAGAGCGTCTCGCGGTTTAAAGGCTGTGCTTTACCCTGTCGCGCTCCTCGGCGCGCTTGGAGTCGTTCCAGCGGTCGATGGTTCCTACGAGGTAGCCGGTAATGCGGCGAATGCGCTCAAAGGGACGGGCCTCAAATTCATATTCCAAATCGGCAAAGTCGCCGTCAATAGTAATGGTGAGTTTTTCGAGCTTCGATTTCGGGAACCTGCCCTCCACATAATCTACATAGGCCTGCTTTTCCTCGTCGCTAATGCTCTTTCCGAGAACGCTTACCTGCATCTTGCTGCCCTCCTGTGATTTCAGTTTTGTTTAATACGCTGTATCTTTCAAGCCCTGCGCTTCCGGGGCCTGACCCGACTGCGCGCTTTTCCGCTTTATTTCACCCGCCTTCGGCGTGGGAAACAAAGCGTTGAACCCGCTTTTGGGTCACTTCCGCTTCTAGGATATAAGGCGCAGGAAATCGCTCATCGCTTCGGCGCAGAGCCTGTCAAGCTCGGCCGCATCCGCTTCGGTCATCACGGTTTTTTCAAGGGGGCGGCTGCGCCTGAAATGCCAGCGCGCCGGAAACTCTTTTTTCAAGAGCCCGCTTGCCGCGTCCAAAAAACGGCAGACGGCGCAGTTCTCGTTGAAAAGCAGCTTCAGCGTAGCGGGCAGCTTTTTCTGCTCGGTGCAGAGCCGGTTCTCGTCCAAATCCACTGAGGCGAGCCGCGCGAGCATGGCGAGCCCTCTTGCCGCCGCCTCGCGCTCCGCCGCGCAGTGGGGCAAATCTCCCAAGGCCTTATATGAGGCGGGGAGCTTGTCTGTCTGCCTTTGGAAATCGCGCGCTTCGTAGCCCGCCTCGAGCATAACGTGGGCGCACTCCTCGGATATCCTTCCCTCTTTCGCTATCTCCTTTGAGCGCGCGTTTATATAAGGGTGTATCGCCGCGTCTAAAGCGAGGTGCGTCGAGCAGCCGCAGAGAAAGGCACAGAGCATCGAGCGCTCGCGGTCGCGTTCGGAAAGATCGTGCAGGGCCTCAAGCGGCGAGCTTGGATTAAGCTCGTGAATCCTTTCCGCGACCTCTCGGTAGCCTGAAAGCGGGGATTTAACCGCGAAATAGTAAAAGAGGTCGGGGCCCTGAGCGCCGTAGAGA
>JAUNBN010000032.1:416-712 GCA_030527085.1 Oscillospiraceae bacterium | reverse complement strand
TCGTGGCGCAGGCAGCAGTCGCGCAAGGCGAAATCCGCCGCGTTGAGGGCATTTTGCGCGAATAGGGCGTGGGTAAGAAATTCGGCCATAGAGTGAGCCTCAAAGGTTAGCTTTTCTTATCTAAAGTATATAAATCAAATATAGATAAATTGTTAAGGTTTTAAAAACTATAAGGCCGCGCGTCAAAATGCCGTACAGCGCCCCTTTGGCATGTCATTAAGTTAGGGTATTTCCCCCGTCTCCCGCCAATGTCATTAAGTTAAGAGTTTTAAACCGCAAAACACTATTTCGTCTCG
>JAUNBN010000032.1:0-406 GCA_030527085.1 Oscillospiraceae bacterium | reverse complement strand
GGGTATCTTCCCCCGCCTGCGGCGGGGAAGATACCCTACTAAATGACATTGCGTCTCCGGCGGGGGAAGAATACACTTAAAAGCACAAATAATCGAGCCGAAGCGCGGGCATATAGTTTTAAATGTCCTATTTCGCTGCTCGAGCTAAATGACATCGGCCGTATGCGGGGGCAATACGACGTCAAGTATCCGCTCTCGGTCGGCTCTCTCAGGCTTGACGAAGGCGGGATAAATTGCAACGCGAAAAGAGCGGCGGACATTCGAGTCCGCCGCTCCCGGCTTTTATATTTGAACCTCAATCAATAGCCCAGATAGCTTATGTTCATATCGACATTGCCGCTGATTCCGCTGACCGAGCCGCGCGAGCTGTACTGCCAGATATCGTACTTGCCCGTGTAGTTGGTCT
>JAUNBN010000031.1:6506-10110 GCA_030527085.1 Oscillospiraceae bacterium | reverse complement strand
GGTTTACGGACGCCCCGAGAGCGTGCCGATAAAAGAGGATTTCCCTCTCTCGGCCACGAACCCCTACGGACGCACGAAGCTGATGATAGAGGAGATGCTGCGCGACCTCTGCCTGGCCGACCCATCCTGGCGAGTGGCGCTGCTGCGCTATTTCAACCCAATAGGCGCTCACGAATCCGGCCTTATAGGCGAGGACCCTGCGGGCATACCTAATAACCTCGTACCCTATATAGCGCAGGTGGCCGTGGGCAAGCTCGAGCGGGTAAACGTCTACGGCAGCGACTACCCCACCCCCGACGGCACGGGCGTGCGAGACTATATACACGTCTGCGACCTGGCCGAGGGGCACACGGCGGCGCTTAAGGCGCTCGAAAAAAAGCCGGGGCTCATAACCGTAAACCTCGGCACGGGCAGGGGCTATTCGGTTTTGGAGGTAATAAAGGCCTATTCCGAGGCCAGCGGGCGCGAGCTGCCCTATACTTTGGCGCCGCGCCGCGCGGGGGACGTGGCCGAGTGCTACGCCGACCCGAGCCTCGCAAAAGAGCTACTTGGCTGGCAGGCAAAGCGCTCTATTGAGGAGATGTGCCGCGACTCCTGGCGCTGGCAGAACGCCAACCCGAAGGGCTACGCGGAATAGACCGCTCCCTAATACAAGCCGGCGCCGTTTAAGCGCCGGCTGAATTTATGCTGCACACGAAATAAAAGTATCCCGTTCGCAAGGAATATACGCTCCGTGGACGCTCCCCGCGGTTTTTCAGCCTTTAGCCTCCCGAGCCCTTCTGCGCTGCAAGAATCCCTCGAGAATGATCGCGGCGGCCGCCGCGTCTATCGTGTTCTTGCGCTTTTTGCCGAAGGTTCCCGTCTCGTTCATATAGCGCGCGGCCTCCATAGTAGTGAGGCGCTCGTCATAAAGTTCTATTTTTATTTCCTCGGGAAGAGCCTTTTTCAGCTTTTCTGCCAGTGCGCGGCTCTTTTCGGCGCGCGCGCCCTCGCTGCCGTCCATATTCTTCGGCAGTCCCACCACAAGCAGCCGCGCGCCCTCCCTTTCGGCGGCGGCGGCTATCGCCGCGGCGAGCTTTGCGGCGTTCTTTTCCTTTATAACGCACAGGGGCGAGCAGAGCGTCTCGCCGCTGTCGCAGACGGCGAGGCCCGTGCGCGCGTCACCGTAATCCACAGACATTATTTTCATATTCTTTCCTATTTTTTAGTCCGACCGCCAAGGCAGGGGCACTCCAACACAGCATCGACCCCCCCTTTTCAATCCCTCTTGAACCTACCAGACAAAGGGTATCAGTCTGTATTTTACTCGGGTTTTATACTCTCCGTATCCCTCCAAGCCCTCCTCCAGAACCTTTTCCTCGTTGGCTATCCTCTTAGCTATGATAAAGGGATAGGCGCAAAAGACTAAAAATGAGGGCAGCGAACCGAGAATCAGCGGCATGCACAGAAAGAGCAGCAGCGTGGCGCTGTACATCGGGTGTCGCACTATGCCGTAAAGGCCGCTGTCTATGACCTGCTGGTTTTCCTGCACCTCTACCGTTCTGGAGAGGTAGGCGTTCTCGCGAAGCACCTCGGCATAGAACACATAAGCCAGCAGAAAGAGCCCCGCTGCCGCGAAAACCAGCCAATCGGGCAAAAGGGACCAGCCGAAGCGGTAGCCCAGCCCCGCGAGAATAAAGCCCAGGAGAAACATAAGCGCGCTTAAGCGAAGTACGGTTTTCTGCTCGGCCTCCCGCTCGTCCAGATTCAGCCTCTTGCGCAGCAGCTCGGGGCTTCTTTTGAGCATTATCAGCCCCGCGGCGAACATCGGGACAAAGAGCAGCGCCAGCAAGAGCCAGGCCTGCCAATATCCAAAGGAGCCCGCCGCGAGGAACAGAAGGGCGGCGAGCAGAATCAGTCCTGAGAAGAACCTCAGCAGCGCCTTTGCCAGGAGCTTTTTATCCATTATTATCGCGGCTTTCTTTAGGCTTGGCCTCATTTAGTATAGCACAGCGCGTTCAAAACAGCCGCCTCGCACGCGGCGGGGTAATGCGATTTCTATTAAAGGGTTGAAAGCAGTCTGCAACAGTCCGATAAGGCATTCTGTATTTCTTTAAACCCTTTTGTTCTGTTCCCGCTGTCGTCCATATAAAGAGAACGGTTTATTTCTATCATTATCGATGACACTCTTCTGTCTGCTTTATAAAATGCCATCGGAACGATGCTCCCTGAGTAGGGGCGATTCACATCTACACTGTAATCTCTGTCTTTAAAAAACCGGATTGCAGCTTCTGTAAGCTTTTGCGGCGTGTGAAACGCGTCTGTCCCGATACAAAAATCCGGGCAGTCTGTAAGCTGGTCGTCCTCATAAGGCAGCGGTTCACCCGAAAAAGAATGACAGTCAAGAATCAGGCAGGAATCCGTTTCATCAAGGGCTGTTTTCACCGCATTATTCAATCCGTAATGATGCGAGTCATAATATCTGGCAACGATTGCTTCTCGATTCTGAGTCTTGCGAATCAACTGACCTTTCGAGCCCTTTGTATAAATTACGCCCATTCCCTTTTGAGACATCGGTTCTTTGCTGTCATCCCGAAAGCGCTCCGGGTCGCACACCAAACGGCTAATTGGGAACACAACCCTTTCATATTCCTGCGGGAAGAGTATGTCCGTATAGGCGTCCGTCATGCAGAGCAGCTCCTCTTCCAGCTGAGACTCCGAAAGCAGGAACTCTTTTTTATATTCATGAGGAATCACTTTAGAGCTGTGCGGTATATGTAAGACTATCTTTTTCAATACAGACCCTCAGTTTTTTAGGGGGATATCTCTTTTCTTTACGTGCCGCGCTGTAGTTTTCAGACGAGGCAGGCAATCAGTCCCCTTGCGTTACACAGTATATGTGAAGGCGTGCATCGCCTTTCTTTAATATCGGGGATTTTGGCGCTTCAGTCGGCGAGGGGTTTAAGTGTCGGGAAAATGAGAACGTCGCGAATTGAGGAGGAGCCCGTGAGCAGCATTACGAGCCTGTCCACGCCTATGCCGAGGCCGCCGGTGGGCGGCATTCCGTATTCGAGCGCCTCCAGAAAGTCCTCGTCTATGTCGCAGGCCTCGTCGTCGCCCATAGCCTTGAGAGCGGCCTGGCGTTCGAAGCGCGCGCGCTGGTCAATGGGGTCGTTGAGCTCGGAAAAGGCGTTGCAGTATTCCCTGCCGCCTATAAAGAGCTCGAAGCGCTCGGTGTATTCGGGCGCGTTCGGGTCGCGCTTGGCCAGAGGCGAGATCTCCACCGGGTGCCCGCACAGGAAGGTGGGCTGCACCAGCTTATCCTCGCAGTATTTTTCAAAAAAGAGGTTGAGGATATCGCCCTTGAGGTGGCGCTCCTCGTATTCTATACCGTGCCGCTTCGCGGCCGCTCGCGCCTGTTCAAGCGTCTTTATATCGTCGAAATCGACTCCCGCGTTCTCTTTCACGGCGTCCTTCATCGTTATTCTGGCAAAGGGCTTTTCGAGGTCGTACTCAACGCCGTCCAGCACGGCCACGGGCTTCTCGCCGAGCACCGCGCGCGCAGCGGTGCGAATCATGTCCTCGGTCATGTCCATCATGTCGCGGTAGTCCGCGTAGGCCATAT
>JAUNBN010000031.1:0-6406 GCA_030527085.1 Oscillospiraceae bacterium | reverse complement strand
CGAATCATGTCCTCGGTCATGTCCATCATGTCGCGGTAGTCCGCGTAGGCCATATAGCACTCGAGCATGGTAAATTCGGGATTGTGGCGGGTGTCTATGCCCTCGTTGCGGAAGGTTCGGCCTATTTCGTAAACGCGCTCAAGCCCACCGACTATGAGGCGCTTTAAGTGCAGCTCGAGCGCTATTCTGAGATACATATCCATATCCAGGGCGTTGTGGTGGGTTATAAAGGGGCGCGCGGCCGCGCCGCCCGCGATGGAGTGGAGAACGGGCGTTTCGACCTCGTAGAAGCCGCGCCCGTCGAGGTAGGCGCGCAGCTCCCTTATGATTTTGGAGCGCGTTACAAAGACCTCCTTGACCTCGGGGTTCACTATGAGGTCGAGGTAGCGGCGGCGGTAGCGCAGCTCGGTGTCCCGCAGACCGTGGTATTTTTCGGGAAGCGGCCTCAGGGCCTTGGCGAGCAGGCTTATCTTCTGAGCGTGAACGGAGACCTCGCCGCGCCTCGTGCGGAAGGCGAAGCCCTCCACGCCCACTATGTCGCCTATATCCCAGCTCTTGAACTCGGCAAACTCCTCCTCGCCTATGTCGTCGCGCCTGACATAGACCTGAATCTTCCCCTCGCGGTCGCGCAGGTCTATAAAGTTTGCCTTGCCCATATCGCGCCAGCTCGTTATGCGCCCGGCAATGCAGACCTGCCTGCCGTCGAGGCTCTCGCTGTCGAAGTTATCCACTATATAGGCACTGCTCTCAGCTTTAGGGAACTTCGTCGTCTCAAAGGGGTCGCGGCCCGCGTCTTTCAAAGCTTGCAGTTTAGCCTTTCTGATGCCTATCTGCTCGCTTTCGGAAAGCTCCGGCTTCTGCTGCTCGTTTTTTATTTCCTCGCTCATTCTTCCCCGTCCTTCTAAATAAAATAAAAAACCTCGCGTTTGCAGCGCGGCTTTAAGCCTCACCTACCGCGAAGTTTTAGTTTTCAATTCAGCTGAAGCTCTGCTTTTCTATCGAGAGAACCTCGCAGTCGATAATGCCTCCGCCGACCTCTATGGAGAGCTTGTCGCCCACCTTGTGGCCTATGAGGGCCTTGCCCACGGGGGACTCGTTGCTTATCTTGCCCGAATCGATATCGGCCTCGCTGGAGCTGACGATGGAGTAGGTCTCGGTATCGCGCTCGCTCTCCTCGGGGTATTTGAACACGGCCGTCACAACGCAGCCAATGCTCACCTTATCGGTTGTGAGCTCGTCCTCGTCGATGACCTTGGCGTTCTGGAGCATCTTTTCTATTTCGGAAATGCGGGCCTCGACCATGGCCTGAGTGTTCTTGGCCTCGTCGTATTCGCTGTTCTCCGAAAGGTCGCCGTGGGAGCGCGCCTCCTTTATTGTCTCGGCTATCTCCTTGCGGCGGGTGGACTTTAAATACTCGAGTTCTTTTTCGTATTCAATCAGCTTGTTTTTACTGATAAGCTGTTCGTCTTTAGCGCTGTTCATCTGCCCGATTACTACCTTTCCTAGCTGAAATCACAGGGATTAATTATAGTTGCAAGCGCGCTCACTGTCAAGTATATGAGGGCTGAGCGGGCGTCATGCCGCGCGGATTTTCCGCTGTATCCCCCGCCGAATCATTAAGTCAGGGTGTTTTCTCCGCTGAAGGCGGAGAAAAACACCCTTAAATGTGAGGGGCGGAATTCCGCGGCCTTAAACGGCCTCAGCTCATCGACCGCAGCGCTTCAATGGCGCGGCGGTACTGCGCGTCCGAGCTCTCGTCCGGGCGGCTCAGAAGTATAAAGTTCTCGCCCGCCTCGACCACCAAATCAGGCTCAAGACCCGTGTCGTTGAAGCTCGCGTCAGAAGGCGTGAGCAGCTCGGCCACGGTTATATTGACTCCCGAGCCGTCGTCCAGCCTCACGAGCTGCTGGAGCGTTCCCTGTCCGGCCGTCGCCGTCCCGACGACATAGCAGCTCGCCCGCTCGCTCATAACGGCCGCGAAGAGCTCCGCGAAGCCGCGGGTGTTGGCGTTTACCAGAACCGCGCAGTTCATGCCCGCCTGCTCCTCGTCCGAGGTGTAGATAGTTCTTATCTCCCCGCCCTGATATCTGCCCCTTATTATGTCCCCGGCGGGGAGCATATCGTCGAGCATGGCGGCGGCGACGGAGACGTCGTAGCCCCCGCTCGTATCGCGCAAATCTATTACGAGCCCCGCTGTGCCCTCGGCGCTTCGAGCCTGGGAGAGCGCAGAAGCGAACTGCGAGGCGGTGGTGTTGTTCATGGTCTCAACCCGGATATAGGCGATATCGTCTATAAGGGCGTAGTTCACGGAGGTGGCCTCGGTGGTGCTTCGGGTGAGCTCCGCGTTCGTCTCGACTCCGTCGCGGTTGTAGGTCAGCACTACGCGGCTGCCCTCCGCGCCGCTCAGGAGCGTCAGCGCCGTGTCGTAGCCCACGGAAAGCACGTCGAGGTCGTCTATTCTGGTTATGGTGTCGCCGACGATGAGTCCCACCAAATCGGCGGAGCTGCCCTCGGTGACCCTGTTAATGACCATGTAACCCGAGGCGCTGCGCTCCACGCCTATGCCCACGCCTATTGTTGCGCCTGCCATCTCGGTCTCGCGAGCCGCTATCTCCTCAACTGTGAGGTAGGAGGAAGCGGGGTCGCCCAGGCCGCTTATAAAGCCCTGGGCCGTGGCGTAAAACAGTGCGTTGTCGTCTATATCGCCGTAATAATAATTGCGTACTATCCTGTCTATCTCGGAAAGCTCATCGTAGAGCGAGGCGCGCTCGCTCGCGCTGCTAACCTTGCTGTCGAAGAGCCGCATGGAGTAGATAGTTGCCGCCGAAAAGGTTACGGCGACGGCTATCAGCACCAGCGAGAGCGCGACTCCCACGGAAATGCGCTTGTTCATATCTTCCCCTTAAGCTCGCGCTTTCAGCGCGAGACGTAGTTTATCGGGTTGACCTTCGTTCCGTTAATGCGTATCTCAAAATGCAGGTGGGGCCCGGTGGAGTTGCCCGTAGAGCCTACATAGCCTATGGTCTCCCCCTGCTTGACGTACTGGCCGACGCTCACGGCTATGCGGCTCATATGCCCGTAGACCGTCCAGTTGTTGCCGCCGTGATCTATCATTACATAATGCCCGTAGCCCGTCCAGCCCGCGTAGGCGACCTTTACGGTGCCGTCGTTCGAGGCGATTATCGGGGCTCCGTAGATACCGGAGCCGGCTATATCTATACCGCCGTGATAATTGGTCTTGCCGTAGAGGGTGCGCCAGCCGAAACCCGAGCTTATTCTTGTAAAGCCGGGAACGGGCCAGGCGTAGTAGCCGCCGACATAGTTCTCACTGCCGGTGCCCATGAGGCTGTCGAGATAGTTGTCGGCCTCTTCAAAATCGGCGAGTATCTGCTCGTAGTCCTCCTCGGTGACCTCCTGCAGCGCCTCGGCGGTCGAGAGCTCGCTGTTGGCCTCCTGCAGCAACTGCGCCAGCTCGCTGTACTTGCCCTCGAGCGAGGTCTTGTCCGCCTCAAGAGAGTCGAGCTCCTGCTGAATCAGCTCCTCGGCTTCTTTAATTTCGGCCTCCTCGCGCGCGAGCTGCTCTACCAGCTCGGTGTCGTGCTGGGAGATGCGGCTTATGGATTCCGCGCCTACCAGAAACTCCGTGAGAGTGTTCGCACCCAAAAGAGTGGAGAGAGTAGAGGCCTGGTTGTTCATGTACATGGAGCGCAGCCGCTGCTTAAAGAGCGCATAGGTGGCCTCGCGGGTTTCCTTTTTGAGCTCCAGCTCCTCCTGCTTTAAGGTGAGCTGCTCGGTCTTAAGCGTTATGGATTCCTGCAAGGCGCCAATCTGAGAGGAGACGAGACTCACGCGCTGGGAATAGGTATTGGCCTTTTCCTCAGCCTTTTCGACCTCGTCCTTTATCTCCGAAAGGCGGGTATTAATCTCGTTAAGCTCCTGCTGCAGGCGATCGCGCTCGGCCTTGGCCGCGTCTATATCCTCCTGCGTGGCGGAGCTGCTCGAAGCCCCAACCTGAAGCGGAAACAGCGCCAGCAGCAGGGCGAGGAGCGTTATAAAAGCTATGATTCGCCTTGAAATCTTCTGTGTCAATTTGCGCGCCTTCCTTTCTGTTTATTAAGTCAGCACGCCGCATACCCGAAAAGCAGCATTATTCTCCGGGGGTAATACAATATTGAACCCGCTGCGTTCCCCGAAAAAACGTCAAGGGATATTTTACTCATATTGGCACGGGATGTCCAGTCCGACGAAGAACAGGGCGCGTCCCGGCGTGCAGATTTTTCCACCGTTCTCCCCCGCCGAAGGCGGGGGAGAACGGTATTATACACGCTTTCGCCCGAACAAGGCGCGTCCCGCCGGGGAACAGAGCCTTGAATCTCAGACCTGCAGGTGCTTCTTCATCGAGGACATACTGGCAATAGCGCCTATAAGCATGCCCGAGCCCGCGAAGGCCAGCGCCACCCAATACCAGATATCCCAGAAGTCCACCAGATTGGCGGAGATGGTGCTTATCCATGCCACGGAGGAGCCAAGCAGCATATTCGCGAGGCTCTGATAGACCAGAATTATAATAACGAAGGCGGCTATGGCTGAAATCAGCCCTATGGCCAGACCCTCCACCAGAAAGGGGAAGCGTATAAAGCCGTTCGTCGCGCCGACGTATTTCATTATGCTTATCTCGCGGCGGCGCTCAAAGACCGTGAGCTTGATGGTGTTGTAGATAACGACTATTGAAGCTACTACGAGAATGCCTATTATAATGCCGCCGAGAATGAGCATCGTGCTCTCTATGCCCGAGAGCGTTTCGGCCAGATGGGTCGGCGCGGAGACACTGTCCACCGAGGAGAGGGTCTCCACCTCGGCGCGGACGCTTTCCATATCGTCGATATCCAGCAGGGTTATGCGGTAGGATGCGGGCAGAGGGTTGTCGTCCTCGAGGCCGTCGAGCAGGTAGCCGTCCTCGCCCATATAATCCTTCTGCTCCTCGAGGGCCTCGGCCTTGGAGACGTAGACTACCTCGCTCACCCTCTCCATATTCCTGAGGGACTGGCCGAGGGTCTCTATCTCGGTCTCGCTCGCGCCCTCCTCAATAAAAACGACTACCTCGTTCTGGTTTTCGACCGCCTTGAAAATGTCGCGCATATTCAAGGAGAGCAGTCCCGCCCCGCCGATTATTATCAGGCAGGCGGTAAGAATGGCCACCGACGCGAAGGACATGACGCGGTTGAGCCAGACGTTTACTATTCCCTGCTTGAGCAGGTAGCTGAAGCTTCCGCCCCTCATAGCCTCGCCTCCCCCTCGGCATGGTCCGCTATTATGCGGCCCTTATCCAGCATTACCGTCCGGCGGTGGAAGCTGGCGACCATCGCCTGCTCGTGCGTGACCACTACTACGGTTGTGCCGAGCTTGTTAATTTCCGTGAGCAGCTCCATTATCTCAAAGGAGAGCTCGGGGTCTATATTGCCCGTCGGCTCGTCCGCGATAATTATCTGCGGGTTGTGGACAAGGGCCCTGGCCAGCGCCACGCGCTGCTGTTCGCCGCCCGAGAGCTGGTTGGGCAGCATCCTCGCCTTTTCGGTGAGTCCCACAAGATGAAGTATGTAGGGGACGCGCCGCCTTATCTCCTTGCGGGGAATATTCGTGACGTGCATCGCGAAGGCCACGTTCTCGTAGGCGGTCATGGTGGGTATCAATCTGAAGTCCTGAAAGACCACGCCTAGGTTCCTGCGAAGATAGGGTATGTCGCGGTTCTTTATTTTATTGAGGTTGTAGTCGCCGATGATTATGCGCCCCTTGGTCGCGGCCTCCTCGCGCAGCATGAGCTTTAAAAGCGTGCTCTTGCCCGCGCCGGAATGGCCCAAAACGAAGACGAACTCGCCCTTGCCGATAAAGAGGTTCACCTTATCGAGCGCGACGGTGCCGTTTTCGTAGACCTTTGAAACGCTTTTAAACTCTATCAGGTAAAGACTCTCCCTTTTGTTTGCGTCATGAGGTCTCTTTTTGCCGTGTCCCCTTCGCGCGCTTTTTGCTTTGGGACACTCCTCTGTTTTTGGTAGCTTGGGGCCGGGCTTTTGTTGCTGGCAATTTGAGCCAGCGTCCAAAGAAATCGCCGCTCTTGCGCGCTTTTTTTCAGCATTCCCCCCTGCGGCGGGGGGAATGCTGACATTAAAACCCGCTTTTCGTATACTTCAGCGACCGGCGCTCGCCCTTGAGAGCGCGCGCCGGAGCTTCGTTTCAAAACTTTGAGGGGTTGGAGTCGAGGTATTTGCGCACCATCAGCGCCACCTTGAACACTATCGCGTGGTCGAACTCGCGCAAATCGAGGCCCGTGAGCTTCTTAATTTTCTCCAGCCGGTAGACGAGCGTGTTGCGGTGAACGAATAGCCCGCGCGAGGTCTCGGAGACGTTG
>JAUNBN010000284.1 GCA_030527085.1 Oscillospiraceae bacterium | reverse complement strand
TACTATCTGGGGTACGGGCGCGCCTTTGAGGGAGTTCCTCTATGTGGACGACCTCGCCGAAGCCTGCGTTTTTTTGACTGAGCGCTACTCGGGCGCGCAGTTCGTAAACGTCGGTTCGGGCGAGGAGATAAGCATAGCCGAGGCCGCGCAGCTCGTAAAAAGTGTGGTGGGCTACAAGGGCGAAATCGACTTTGACCCCTCACGGCCGGACGGCACGCCGCGCAAGCTCTTGGACGTGAGCCGCATCCATGCTCTCGGCTGGCGGCACAAAACCTCGCTCGAAGCGGGTCTGCGGCTTGCCTACGCGGATTTTTTAAGCAATCCCGCGAGAACGGAGCGCTGAGAGATGGGCGGACGTCCGAGCTTCGGAACAGGCGGGATAAGGGCGCTTATGGGCGAGGGGCCCGAGCGCTTTAATTTGCAGCTGGTGCGCGAGGCCGGAGCGGGAACCGCGCTCTGGGCCTTAAAAAAGTACGGCGAGAGCGCTTTTGAGCGCGGTATAATAGTCTGCCGCGACACGCGTCTGGGCTCCGAGGAGTTTTCAAAGGCCGCCGCGGAGGGCTTCGCCTCTCTGGGCTTTAATGTGCGCCGCTTTGAAGCGGCCTCCCCAACCCCCCTGCTCTCCTTCGCCGTGAGGGAGCTTGGCGCCTGCTGCGGCGTGAGCATAACGGCGAGCCACAACCCGCCGCAGTACAACGGCTACAAAATCTACGACGCGCGCGGCGTGCAGCTCGTCCCCGCCGATGCGGCCGAGGCGGCGGGAGAAATAGAGCGCTTTTGCTCCCTCGGCGAGGCCGTCCTCGCACCCTTTGAGGGACGGGCCGCGGGCAAGACGGAGCTTTTAGGCCGCGAGCTCTCCGAGCGCTTCAACTCGGAAATACTGAAGATCTTCCCGAAGGCCGCCGCGCCCGAGGCGCTGAGGGCCGTTTACAGCCCGCTCTTCGGCGCGGCATACGAACCGGTAAAAGATATAGCGTCCCGCGCGGGCTTCAGCTTTCTTAAAATCGTAGAAGAGCAAAGCGCCCCCGACGGACGCTTTCCGGGTCTTAAAACGCCCAATCCCGAGGATTTTTCCTCCTTCGAGCTGGCGATAAAGGCCGCGAGAGAGAGTGAGGCGAGCCTTATCTTCGCCACCGACCCCGACGGCGACCGCCTGGCCGCCTGCGAGCTTTTCGAGGGTGAATACCGGCCCTTCAGCGGCAGCGAGCTGGGGGCCCTGCTGTGCGATTACGTTCTGAGGCATTTTGAGGGCGAGAGCGGTAAAAAGCGAATAGTGTTCAAAACCGTCGTGACCGGCGAGCTGGGCGCGGCTATAGCGCGCTCGCGCGGCTGCGAGGTGCGCGAAACGCTCACGGGCTTTAAATTCATAGGCGAGCAAATGGAAGCCTTGAGCGAGGGCGAGAGCTTCGCCTTCGCCTATGAAGAGAGCTGCGGCTATCTCGCAAGCGGGCTTGTAAGAGACAAGGACGCGGTCTCAAGCGCGCTGCTGCTCCTGCTGGCCGCCGCCGAATGCCGCGAGCGCGGCACTGCTCTGCGAGGCAGGCTTGAGGAATTGCAGCGCGAGCAGGGCTTTTTCTCGGGCGCTCTCGAGAGCCTGCCGCTCGAGCGCGAGGCCGTACATTATATGGACGCTTTCAGAAAATCGCCGCCCTTTTCGAACTGCCTCGCCGAGGATTACAGCGAGAGCTTAAGGGGCTTGCCGCCCGCCGAGCTTATTAAATACACGCTCGCCGACGGCTCCACCCTCGCGGTGCGCCCCTCGGGAACAGAG
>JAUNBN010000283.1:432-1772 GCA_030527085.1 Oscillospiraceae bacterium | reverse complement strand
ACGCCCTCAGCATAGGAATGGCAGAGAGTTTTTATGCGGCAAACCGCGGGGAAAAGATGACCGTAATCGTGATAAACAACCAGAATTACGGTATGACCGGAGGCCAGATGTCGCCTACGACGCTGATAGGTCAAAAAACCACCACCGGCGTAAGAGACTTCGAGACCACTGGCTACCCTGTGCGTATGCCGGAAATACTCGCTGGCCTTGAAGCCCCCGGATATGTTGCCCGCGGCGCGCTTTATTCGCCGAAATATATAAAACAGGCAAAGGAATTCCTGAGAAAAGCAATCAAGTGCCAGGAAGAGCTGCACAGGTATGCATATCTTGAGCTGCTGTCTTTCTGCCCGACCAACTGGCATGTTGCCCCAAAGGACTGTCTGAAATATGCAGAAGAAAACGTGATGCCGATATACCCGGTTGGGGAATTTAAATGTGTGCTATAAGGAGGCGTAAGCTATGGAAAAAAGCGTATTGATGGGCGGATTCGGCGGCCAGGGTGTTCAAACCTGCGGTCAGCTGCTCATATATTCGGCCAATGAAGAGGACAAGATCTGCACCTTTTATTCGCAGTACGGCGGAGCGATGCGCGGCGGCACCTCTAATTGCACCGTTATTACCAGCGATGAGGAGATTGGCGCGCCTAACAAAAAGATTGTCGACTATGTCGTGGCCTTCAACATCCCCTCATTCAAAAAATTCGAAGAGCGGGTTGCGCCGGGCGGTACGATGGTGGTCAACAGCTCGATTATTCCCGAGAGCCTATACTCCAGGAGCGACATTACATATGCGGAGGTTGCCGCAAACGACATTTCCCAGGAAATTGGAAGCTCCAAGGTGCTCAATGTTGTCATGTTGGGATTCTTCTGCGAATACAGCGGAATGGTTGATTCCGATGTCGCCCGGGAAGTGGTTTTGAAGAAAATGGCAAAGAAGCCGGAGTTCATCGAGATGAATAAAAAAGCGTTCGAAGAGGGACGCCGGGCAGCCAAGGCAGCCAAAACAGCATAGGCCGCTCAGGGTCAAAGAGACTCAGGCTTATTTCTCGGGCCTATGTGTTGTACAGCAATCAAATCGTAAGATAGAATAATACATGCAGAGCGTTGCAAAGCGGAAAACTTTGCAACGCTCTTTCCTCTTTAAAATCCATATGAAACTGCGGGAACGGGAGATTTCACTCCCGTTCCCGCAGTTTCATCATCTTATGTCCTGTTCCGCAAGTCACCCGCCAGCCGCTCCTGTATGCGGCAGCATATATAGAGGCGCTCAAATTCGCTCGGCTCCGCTATGTCCACGTTCATGATCTCCTGGCAGCGCTTTATGCGGTACATCAGCGAATT
>JAUNBN010000283.1:0-422 GCA_030527085.1 Oscillospiraceae bacterium | reverse complement strand
GAGGAAAAGCTGCGAGGCTGCCTTTGACATGTCGCATTTGGAGTAGAGATAGCACTTGAAGGATTCAAAGAAATTCGTGGAATTCTCCTCGTCGGCGCGCATGAGCGCCTGTATCTCCGGCAGTATCAGGTTTTCCCTGCGTATGTTGTGATAGCCTACCCGGCAGATTATGGGGGCGTAAAGCTTTGTGAAAGAATAATAATGCCCTCCGCGGACGTCGCCCAGTCCGTACTCCAGCGCCAGCCGGGCCTGCTCCGCATATGCTGCGCGGCAGCTCAGATCGTAAAACACCTGGCTTATTCCGCACACATAATCGGCCTTGCCCTCGGCCTCTATAGCTATTGCGTTGAGTATCTGCCCGACGTTTTCCTCCGAGTCCACGCCCATGAAAAAGCAGTAGACGCCGTCATCCCGGTTGGCAT
>JAUNBN010000282.1 GCA_030527085.1 Oscillospiraceae bacterium | reverse complement strand
CCCCCCGCCGAGCTGAACCAACTGCGTAGAGGAATTAAACAGTTCTTTTTCTGATAAACTTAAGGACTTTGGCCCGAAGGCGGGGGAAGCAGAGCGCCGAACACGTTTTTTGGACACTGCTTAAGCTGTCGTCAGTCCGCCTGCACGCGGCCTATGCTCGTGTTGTCCTTGCTGCGATCGCGCAGCTCCTCTACGGGGTGCGGCTCGTCCTCGTAGCGGTAGTCGCGGCCGTTTTTGGCGATATAGGCCTTTATGACCCTGTGCGAGGGGACGTTGGCCTTGTCGTCCGTAACCACGCGCTGGTATTTGGCGAAGTCGGAGTCCTCCGTGAGCTTGTCGGCTGAGACGTAGTCGTCGCGGTCGGCCGTGAGGCGGACGGACTCGAGAACCTTTCGGACGTACTCCTTGTCCGCCTCGAGCTTCAGCGCCTTCGGGAAGGCTCCGCCGGGAATGAGCTCTGCCGCGCTCTTCTTCTCGTATTTCTCAAGCAGTTCGCAGGCCTTATGCAGATGAGCCACCTCCTGCTCAAAGAGCTCCTCCCAGAGCGCCTTTACCTCCTCGTCGCTCTCCGTTTCGTAGCTCGACCAGTAGAGGTAACACTCGGTGTATTCGTGCATTACGCAGCACTCCAGCCAGCTCAAAGAGGGGTCCTTGAGGCTGCCGTACTGCGAGACGTGCTGCTCCTCTATCATAGCTATTTCGCTGTATAGCTTGCGGCCCGCGTCGCTGTCGTAGAAGGCGCCGAGGTTCATATAGTAGTTCATCGTCTGCTGCTCGGCGGCGGTTATAATATTGGTGCAGAGCTTGGTGAACAAATCTGCGTCGGGCTTTATGAAGGGCTTAATATCGTCGAAGGGGTAGCGGTGCTCGGCTATGGTGGGGCGGCCGGGCATTATTTCGTCGTATTTGCCTATGAGCTTTTCGGCCTTTATGCCGCGCTCGCCCTCCAGAAGGTCGGAGTAGCGATAGAGGTGGTCGAAGTCCTCAAGCAGCGCGAAGTCCAGCGCCTTTTTTACTGTCTCGTCCCTGACGCGCTTGGCGAGAGAAACCGTGAGGTCAACAGCGAGCATCTCATAGCCTATGGTGTGCTCTAGTATGCTCTCGTTCTTGGGCTTGAGCGAGGCTATACGCTTTTGCTGCTGCTGCTCGATGCGGCGTATGAGCGCTATCTCGCGGCGAAGCTCGTTGTTCATGCAGTGACGCGAGAACTGGTGCCCCATCCAGACGGATTCGTACTCCGTGCCGTTCATCAGTATGATGCGGATTTTGGTGTAGGGGTCGGCGGTGTTCTTGTTGTAGGGCTTGCTCGCGAGGGCTTTAAGGCTCACGAGGCATTTGTCAAGGGGCTTGGCTTTCAGTTCAAATGGATTCATATTAAGGCTCCTTTAATCGGTTTGTGCTATTGTTTGAAAAAGAGGGCCTCAATATACTTTTCAGGTGGTATAATAAAAAAACTAATTGAAAGGAAGCCTTAACTTTGCCCAAACGCAGAACGCTTATCCTCTACGCCGCGCTCGCAATCTGCTCCGTGGCCTTTATAGCTGTCGCAGGCAGCATCAGCTCCGCCGGAGCCCTTATCTTTACAGGACAGACGGCCAGCATAGCCGGAAGCTATGTGGTCAGGGTCGAGGAGATACTGGATGTAAGCGAAAGCAGCACGCAGCTGGGCGGCTCTCAGGGCTTTACGAGCACAACAATAGAATATACGGCAAGAGTAGCGCTCGGCGAGAGAAGGGGGAGTTAATTGAGGTCACTCAGAGCTACGACACCCTGACG
>JAUNBN010000030.1 GCA_030527085.1 Oscillospiraceae bacterium | reverse complement strand
AGCGGCGCATCTCGCGCCAGAGACTTGAGCTCGAGCGCAGGCAGGAGGAGTTCGCGGCCGTAACGGACAATATGAACGAGGGGCTGCTGCTGCTCGACGCCAGGGGCAGCGTGCTCGCCATTAACCCCGCGGCGGGCCGCTTCTACGGCAGCAGCGAGGACTGCCTCGGCCGCGACATATTGACGGTTGAGCGCTCGCCTGAAATACAGGGCCTTATATCCCGCGCGCTGGCGGGTGAAAAGGCTTCTCTCACCCTCGAGCGCGGCGGACGGGAATACCGCGTCTCGGCCAGCCCCGTAAGCGCCAAGGAGGGCATAGCGGGAGCGGCGCTTCTGAGCTTCGATATAACCGAGCAGGCCTTTGCGGAGCGGCAGAGGCGCGAGTTTTCCGCCAACGTCTCCCACGAGCTTAAAACGCCGCTGCACGCGATAATGGGCAGCGCGGAGCTTTTGGAAAACGGCCTTGTGAAAAAAGAGGATATGCCGCGCTTTACAGGGCATATCCGCACAGAGGCCGCCCGCCTTGTGAGCCTCATAGACGACATTATAAGGCTCTCCCAGCTCGACGAGGGGCTTCCACTGCCCTCTGAAACCCTTGAGCTCGGCGAACTCGCAGGCGAGATAGTAAGCGCGCTCGAGGGCGAGGCCGCCGCAAGGGGCGTGAGCCTCGAGCTCAAAGCGGGGAGCGCTTCGGTCAGCGGCGCACGGCGGCTTGTTTACGAGATAATCTACAACCTTATAGAGAACGCCATCAAGTACAACAGAGACGGCGGCCGCGTAATAGTAGAAATAGAGGATATGGACAGCCGGGCCCGACTCAAGGTTTCCGACACCGGTATAGGCATTCCCGAGGAGGATAAGGCCAGGGTCTTCGAGCGCTTCTACCGCGTGGACAAGAGCCACAGCAAGCAGACCGGCGGCACCGGGCTGGGGCTTTCGATAGTGAAGCACGCCGCCCAGTACCTCGGCGCTGAACTCGAGCTCGAGAGCGAGGCGGGCCGCGGCACGGAAATAAGCGTGCTTTTCAAAAAGCAGCCTTAAAAAAACACCTCCATTAAGTCAGGGCTATATCCCGCCTTCGGCGGGATATAGCCCTGAAAAGTCTACGCGGCTTGAAGCCTTTTCTTTTACAGCTTAAGGGAAAACAGTGCAAAAGCGCGAGGCGTTCGCTTCCCCCCGAAAAGGAGCCCCCCGATGGGAATCGCCTGCGTTACTAGAGCTTCACGAGGTCTTGTGCCAGCCTCTCCAGCGTTATTACGCCGTCTTTAAAGCTATAAGCCTTGCGCCTTAGCGTGCGAGGCGTTCGGCCCAGAATAGCCGCAGTTTCTTTTTGATTATATATCATCTTGTGTTGCAAACCTTCTTCCTCAGCTCGTTTATATAGCCTTTGAAGGACTTCTCGATAAATGGGGCTTTCCATTGCTCTCATCTCCTTGCTTGTTTTAATTAGTGTGTTCAGCTTTGCTCCCCAAGGGGCAGAAAGACCGTAAAGCGCGCGCCGCAGCCCTCGGCGTCCTCGAGCCTTATCTCCCCGCCGCAGCAGTCAAGTATGCGCTTGGTGAGCGAGAGCCCTAAGCCGTTGCCCTCCTCCTTGTGAGAGCTGTCGGCCTGGTAGAACTTGTCGAAAATGTGTTTCTTGGCCTCCTCGCTGACGCCCGGACCCTCGTCCTCAACGCTGAAGGCCGCGCCGCAGCCCTTTTTCTCCAGCCTTATTTTTACTCTGCCGCCCACAGGTCCGAATTTAATTGCGTTGGCTATGAGGTTGCTCCAGACGTGCAGCAGCAGACCCTCGTTGCCGGTATAGTACAATTCCTCAAGCTCCACCTCGAACTCCGTCTCCCTTTCGGCCCATCTCGGCTCGAGGAGCATTATGGCCTGCCTTACCTGCTCGTCCAGCCTGAAGACGGCGGGCTTTGCCGCAATAGCCTGATTGTCTATCTTTGAGAGCAGCAGTATACTGCCCACCAGCTCTGAGAGGCGGCGGGTGTTTATCAGGATTTTGTCTATATAGGTCTGCTGCTGCTCCGGCGAATCAGCGCCGCCCTGCAGGAGCGTGGCGTAGCCCTCAATGGCGTTAATCGGCGTTTTGAACTCATGGGAGACGTTGGAGACAAAATCCGTCTGCAATATCTCTGTTGCGTCCAATTCCCTTGCCATCAAATTGAAATTCGCGTAGATGTCCTTAATCTCGTTTATCACGCTCTTTGTCTCGAGACTCACCTTGAAATCCCCCTCCGAGACCTGCTGCATGGCCCGGCTCAAGACCGTTATGGGCTTTATGAACCAGCGCTTCAGAAGAAAGGTGAAAATAGAGCCTATTATAAGGCTCATAATAAAGATGCTCAGCGAGGGCGGAAGCTCAAAGCTTATGTTGAAGCGGCGGTAGAGGAAATCGGAAAAAAGCACCGCGCAGCCCACCGCAATCCCTATCTGGAGCATAATTATAAGGGTGAAGATGAGGCTTAAATTGAAATGCGGGTTTCGTTTTTTCATGTCTTTACCACCTTGTAGCCCACGCCCCTCATGGTGACTATCTTAAAATCCGCGTTGTCCCTGAAGCGCTCGCGCAGCCGCCCGATGTGTACGTCCACGGTGTGGGTGTCCGTCTCCGTGTCGTAGCCCCAGATATCGTCCATAAGCTGCTGGCGGGTGAAGATACGTCCCGGGAAGGACGCCATTTTGTAAAGCAGCATGAACTCCTTTTGAGGCAGCACCTGGCTTCGGCCCGGCTCGCTCACGGTGAGCGAGTCGCACTCGAGCGTCGTCCCGCCTATGGTCTGTCTCCGCTCGTTTATCATCTGCGCGCGCCGAAGCAGCGCGCCCACACGCAGTACCATCTCGTTGACATTTATGGGCTTTACCATATAGTCGTCCGTGCCCGAGAGATAGCCCTGCCGCATGTCGTCAAAGGCGTCCTTGGCCGTTATCATCAATACGGGCAGGTTTATCTTCGCCTCGCGCAGCGAGCTCACCAGCTCGTAGCCGTCCATTTCGGGCATCATTATGTCGGAGATTATGAGGTCGTAATAGGCGCTCTCGAGCGCGTCCAGCGCCTCGAGCCCGTTGGAAACGCCGGTCACGGTATATCCGTTTTTGGTGAGAACGTGCTGAAAGAGCTGCCGCAGCTCCCTGTCGTCCTCGGCTATCAGTATTTTAAACACTAAGGCCTCCTAAGCTTACTTTATGAGAGTGTCCCGATTGCTGGAGAATACAGCATTTGCAGCTTAAGTATTGGCAGGCAAGTTCAACTGAAGCTCAACGGCAGAGCCGAAAAATACGGCGGGTGGAACACAGTATACCCTGACTTAATGCCTTTTTATCTGTTTTGATCTATAAGCTCGCGCAAATCCCTGAGCAGCGGCTCGAAGCGCAGGCCCTCCCTCTCGTCCCTGCCCGTCTTGAGCGTGGCCGCTATGCAAAGCGCCGTAAAGCGCGCCGCGGCGCGCGCCGAGCCCTCGAGAGAAAGCCCCAGAGCCAAAGCTGCCGCGCAGACGCTCGCAAAGAGGTCGCCGCTGCCGTGTACCGCGCCCTCGAGCGCCTGCTCACCTATAAAGCGCGGCGCGGCTCCCCTTCCTTCGAGCAGGGCCGCGCCCAGTTTTCCTCCACCGCCGCTCACACCCGTTATCAGAGCGGCCTTGGGGCCGGTTTTCAAAAGCCCCTCGAGCAGAGCGCGAAGCTGCCCTTCACCGGGAGATTCGCTGTATTCAAGGCCGGTCAGCAGCGCGGCCTCGCTTAAGTTGGGCAGCACAATATCGCTCAGGGCGCAGAGCTTGAGCATCTCTTTTTCGTGCCCCGCCTCGAGTCCGCCGTAGAGTCTTCCGCCCTCGGCCATCGCGGGGTCCAAAAGGACTCGGACTCCCGGCTTTTTAAAGGCCCTTATAAAACCGCAGGCCTCCTCTATCTGCCGCTTTCCCGCCAGATATCCGATATAAATTATGTCGAAGCCCGCGCCTATTGAGCTCCAGTGCTCATATATGGGCCTCATGGCGCTCGAGAGGTCGAAGCGCGCGGGGGCTGCGTAGCCCGTGTGCGCCGAGAGCAGCTCCGAGGGCAGCGCGCAGGCCTCCACGCCCGCCGCCGAAATAACCGGCAGGGCTATTGCGAGCGAGCACTTGCCGAAGCAGGAAAAATCCTCAACTACCGCCGCGCGCGGCAGCTTTCCGTCTTTCATTTTAAACCCAGCTCCTCTTTCATCGCCGCGAGCACTCTTTCCTGATTCGGCACGCGCTGGTAGCGCTTGTAGTAGCCCTTATATTCCTTGTAGAGCTCACCCAGCGCCCCGCGCTCAATATAGGGCAGCAGCGGCAGGCAGCGGTGCTCGATAGCCAGCAGCGGCCAGTAGAGCGCGCCCAGCTCCTTTTCGGACTTCTTTACAAGCAGCGAGCGCGCAAGGCGCAGGGCCGTCTCCTCGCCCTCGGCCCCCATATCTCCAAAGGAGAGCCGCTCGGCGACTTCGAGCATTATGCGCTCGGTCTCGTTGAAAAACCCCATGTGTATCGGGCTCTCGGCATACTCGTTTCGGCTTGTAAAAAGCGAGCTGAGAGCGCTCTTTACGCCCTGCTTCCCGCGCAGCTCGCGCGCCTCGGCAAGGTAGGCCTCGCGCTTGGTGAAATACAGCGCCGCGAGGCGGCAAAGGCCCAGCAGGGGATCCTTTTCCATAACGCCCTCGTAGGTCTCGCGCAGCACCCGCTCGTAGTCCCCGCTCTTATAAGCCTCCAGCACGCGCAGCCTGTCCTCGCCGCCCGGCGCGGCCGGCTCGGCCGCCGGCTGTTTGCTGCCGCAGTAAACGCAGAATATCTCCGAAGCCGCGGTCGCCTGAAACTCCTTTTTGCAGCTCGCGCAGGTGTAGGTTCTAAGCTCTTCCATAATAATATCCGCCCGGTTTTTTATACTTCGCTTTATTATAGCATAAAGCCCGCCCGTTTTGACCCCCGGCGAGCGATAGACCTGAGTGTTCCGGTTCGGCTGTGCGTACTAGCCTAATGACATTAGCCTTCGACGGGGAAACACAGTGAAAAAAGCGAGCAATCGGGCAAAAACCCGGTTTTGCGAGTTTGGTCAATTTTTCTCTTAAATTCATCTAAATCTGGTAGGACTTGATAATTGAAGTCGGGCGCGGGCGGCGCTATAATGATTCAGATAACAGATAAAAACGGAGGAACAATGCTGAGCGAGGGATTTGACAACGAAAAGTACATAAAAATGCAGTCCGAGCACATACGCGAGCGCTTGGCCCTTTTCGGCGACAAGCTTTATTTGGAGTTTGGCGGCAAGCTCTTCGACGACTTCCACGCCTCTAGGGTGCTGCCGGGCTTCAAGCCGGACAGCAAGGTAAATATGCTCTGCGAGCTCGCGGATGACGCGGAGATAATTATCGTTATAAACTCCGCCGACATAGAAAAAAACAAGGTGCGCGGGGATATAGGCATAACCTACGATTTGGACGTGCTGAGGCTCATAGACGCCTTTCGCGGCAAGGGACTCTATATAGGCTCCGTTGTCATGACGCGCTTCGCCTCCCAGCCCGCGGCTATACAGTTCCAGAACAAGCTGCAAAATCTGGGCATCAAGGTCTACCGCCACTACACCATAGAGGGCTACCCTTTCGACGTAGCGGGCATAGTGAGCGACGAGGGCTACGGCCGCAACGAATACGTTGAGACCACGCGCTCGCTGGTTGTGGTAACTGCGCCCGGGCCGGGCAGCGGCAAGATGGCCACCTGCCTCTCTCAGCTCTACCACGACAGCAAGCGCAAGATAAGGGCGGGCTACGCAAAATTTGAGACCTTCCCCATCTGGAACCTGCCCCTCAAGCACCCGGTAAACCTCGCCTACGAGGCGGCCACCGCCGATCTCGCGGACGTCAACATGATAGACCCCTTCCACCTCGAGGCCTACGGCGAGACGACGGTTAACTACAACCGCGATATAGAGGTCTTCCCCGTCCTGCACGAGATATTTATACGCATACTCGGCGAGAGCCCCTACAAATCCCCGACGGACATGGGCGTTAACATGGCGGGCTTCTGCATCTACGACGACGAGGCGGTCTGCGCCGCCGCCCGCGACGAGATAATCCGCCGCTACTATTCCTCGCTTTGCAGCGTGCGCAAGAACGAGGGCAATCCCGAGGAGATAGGCAAGGTAGAGCTGCTTATGAAGCAGGTGGGGGTTTCGACCGCCGACCGCCCCGTCTGCGCCGCCGCCCTTAAAAAGCAGGAGGCCACCGGCGCGCCCGCCGTCGCCATAGAGCTCGAGGGCGGCACGATAGTTACCGGCAAGACCTCCTCCCTGCTCGGCGCTTCCGCCGCGGCGCTGCTGAACGCCCTGAAGGCTCTGGGCGGCATCCGCGACGAAATGCACCTTATAAGCCCCCTGATAATAGAGCCTATTCAGGATCTTAAGGTAAACCATCTCGGCAACCACAACCCACGTCTGCACACCGACGAGATACTCATAGCCCTCTCCATCTGCGCCGCCACCAACCCCACCGCCGAGCTGGCCATGCAGCAGATACAAAAGCTTAAAAACTGCGAGGCTCATTCAACGGTCCTGCTCTCGCAGGTGGACGAGAAGGTCTTCCGCAATCTCGGAGTGAACCTCACCTGCGAGCCCGTATACCAGACAAAAAAGCTCTACCATAAATAAAGGGGGAACGCTGTAATTATTCAGGGTGTTCCCCCCGCCTTCGGCGGGGGGAACACCCTAACTAGAACGCATATCCTAGCTGGAACAATGAAAAGCTTTCTAATGTAGATACAGGTAAAAACGCGCAGCAGAATACTCCCCGGGCGCATTACGAAGCACGCAAAGCGAATAATAAGCTAAATGGGCTTAAAGGTTCTTGCTCAAGTTTTTGCCCCTTTTATATACGCAGAGTATTTTAGAGGGCAGTATCCCCAGATACAACTAAGTGATATAAGCTGAAATTATACGTTTAGTATTTATTATCGCTTCGGGTCAAGCACTTTCGGGCCGCCCACCCTGCCTTTGAGCGGCTTTGCCCGGCAGCCAAAAACGCTTTAAACCGGCCGTTTTCGCGTTTTTCGGCCCCAAAAAGGGATTTGTTTATATCCCCAGCAGGTGGTAGAATAGAGCCAGTTACCGGGGAGGACCCCCGAAGGAAGGAGGTCATACATTGCCGCTTCAATTTGAGCTCGGCTGGTTATGGCTGCTCGCCCTCGTATTTTTCATTATTCTCGAGGCCGCTACCGTTCAAATGGTAGCCATCTGGTTCATGATAGGAAGCGTAGCCGCCTTTGTCTGCTCGCTGCTGGGTCTTGGCATAGGCTGGGAGATAGCCGTTTTCATCGTCGTTTCCGGACTCTCGCTTGTCATGCTGCGCCCGCTTATCAAAAAGAGGGTGGAGGCCGAGAGAATTCCCACCAACGCCGACATGGTCATCGGCAGGGTAGGCGTGGTGAGCGAGGAAATAAACAACGACGAGGGCAAGGGCCGCGTCAGGGTCATGAACCTTGACTGGGCCGCCCAGGCGCTGGACGGCGAGCGCATTAAAAAGAACGCCAAGGTGAACGTACACGCTATAGACGGGGTTAAACTCATAGTAGTGCCCCTTAAGGAGGAGAATTAATGCCCGGACTTTGGATTCTGATGTTAGCCTTTGTTCTGCTCGTAATTATCGTACTTGTTACAAACGTAAAGATAGTGCCTCAGGCCACGGTCTTTGTCATAGAGCGCTTCGGCGCCTACTACAAGACCTGGCAGACGGGACTTCACATGAAATGGCCCTTCTTCGAGCGCATCTCCAAGAAGGTCTCGCTTAAAGAACAGGTGGTCGATTTCAGGCCCCAGCCCGTCATAACGCGAGACAACGTCACCATGCAGATAGACACCGTAGTCTTCTTCCAGGTGACCGACGCCAAGCTCTTTACCTACGGCATTGAAAGACCCCTTTCGGCCATAGAGAACCTCACCGCCACCACGCTGAGAAACATCATCGGCGAGATGGAGCTCGACCACACGCTCACCAGCCGCGACGTTATCAACAGCAAGATAACCGCCCTGCTCGACGAGGCCACGGACAAGTGGGGCATCAAGGTAAACCGCGTTGAGCTCAAGAACATCATACCGCCCGAAGAGATACAGAACGCGATGGAGAAGCAGATGAAGGCCGAGCGCGAGCGCCGCGAGAGCATACTGCGCGCCGAGGGCGTTAAGCGCTCCCAGATTCTCGAGGCCGAGGGCCAGAAGGAGAGCCAGATACTGGTAGCCGAGGCCGAGAAGCAGGCCGCCATACTGCGCGCCGACGCCGTCCGCGAGCAGAAGATACGCGAGGCCCAGGGCGAGGCTCAGGCCATAGAGCTAACCCAGACCGCCCTCGCCGAGAGCATTAAGCTGCTCAATGCGGCGGCCGCCTCCGAGAAGGTCATTCAGCTTAAGAGCCTCGAGGCCTTCGCAAAGGCCGCCGACGGCAAGGCCACGAAGATAATAATCCCCAGCGAGATACAGTCGCTCGCAGGGCTCGCCGCCTCGCTCAAGGGCCTGGTCGAGAACGACCCCGCCGAAGCGCCCGCGACCGCTGAAAGTGAAAAGTCAAAGGCCTGAGGCTCTTACAATCGAAAACCCAAAAGCCCGCGTTCCTTTCGGAGCGCGGGTTTGTCTTACAGGCCAGAGCAAGTCAAAAACAGGAGCGCTCCGATAGCGTGCTTTTTTCACTCCGTTTCCGCTTTCGGCCAATGTCATTAATTTCGGACAGCTCTTTAATCTGTTTGCCCGTGGTTTTCCGGCTCGACTGCGCGTGCTTTTAAGGGTGTTTCCCACGCCGAAGGCGGGGGAAACACCCTGGAATACAGCTTCAAAGCGCTTTTGGCACAGAAAAGGCCGCGCCCATAATGGGCGCGGCCTTTGAAGTCTTGCTTTCTTGAAAAAGAGCTTACTTGAGTTCTACGGTTGCTCCGGCTTCCTCGAGCTGAGCCTTCATGGCCTGAGCGTCGGCTTCGGAGACTCCCTCCTTGACGGGCTTCGGGGCGCTGTCCACGAGCTCCTTGGCCTCCTTGAGGCCGAGGCCGGTTATCTCCTTGACTATCTTGATGACGCTCATCTTGGTGCCGCCGGCACTGGCGAGGATAACGTCGTAGGAATCCTTCGCCGCCGCGCCCGCGTCGTCTCCGCCGCCGGCGCCGGGAGCCGCCATAACCACGCCCGCGGCCGCGGAAACGCCGAAGGCCTCCTCTATGGCCTTAACGAGCTCGGAGAGCTCGAGAACGGTCATGCCTTTTACTTCTTCGATGATCTTAGCTATATCAGCCATTATAATTTCCTCCGTTAGTTTGCGTTGCGGCCCTTACGCCGCCTCTTTTTGCTTGGCAACCTCATTCAGCACACGCGCGAACGAGGCGATGATGTTGTTGAAGGTTCCGGCCACCTGCGAGATGAGCTCGTCGCGCGAGGGCAGGCTCGCAAGAGCCGTGAGCTCGGCCGCATTGACGTACTTGCCGTCGATATAGCCGTACTTCATGTTGAAGAAGTCCTTGTTCTCTTTGACGTACTTGTTGATGAGGCGCGCGGGCGCGACCTCGTCGGAGCCGAGGGCTACTGCTACGGTGCCGTTCAGGTGCTCTGTGAGCCCCTCGAGACCGGCCTTTTCGCAGGCGCGTCTGAGTATATTGTTCTTAACGACCTTATACTCGACCTCCTCTTTCCTGAGGTCGGCGCGCAGCCTCGTGTCGCTGGCCACGTTGATGCCGCGGTAATCCACTAGCACTATTGACTTGGCGCTCTTGAGCTTCTCGCTCCAGCTTTCCACCAGCTCCTGCTTTTGCTTAAGGATTTTTTCACTTGCCATTCTTTTCGGTTTCACCTCCGCCGCTGTTTTAGAGTTTTTACAGGTGAAAATAAGCTCCCGACAGGTCTTTTGACCTGCCGGGAGCGCTTTTAATAAGTCGGTTTAAAAACCTTCGCTACAAAAAGCTCCACCTCGGCAGGCGGGCGGCCACGCGCCCTTACGCTTAAAAAGCACCTGCTGTCTTTGGCAAAACAGCTTCGTCATTATAATTCTTTATGTCCCCTATGTCAAGTTTCTATCGCGCGGATTTTTGCTGTATTTCCTCCAACATCGGCCAATATCATTTAGTCGGGGTAACTCCCCCCGCCGAAGGCGGGGGGAGTTACCCCGAAAAGCCCATGCGGTCGAGCTGAACTTAATCACATTGAGCATTCGGCGGGGAATACAACATTTTACGCGTTTAT
>JAUNBN010000029.1 GCA_030527085.1 Oscillospiraceae bacterium | reverse complement strand
AATCCCTTGTAAACGCGGGATTTTAACGCCCGCTCGCGCTTTGGGCTTTTTGCGTCGGCGCTCCGCGCGGTCAAGTAAAAAGTCAAGGGCAAGGGCTGGCAATGTCGCAAGCTGCACTCGCTCAGCGTCGCCTCTTTGTATTTGTGTTTTGCCGCCTTTGCGCCAGAGCTGACAGAAGGCCGGGAAAGAAAAAAGAGACCGCACCCGTGGACGGTGAAGGCTCGGGATAAAACCCCTTTCCTTCGGTGTCTCATAGGGCGCTGTCTCTTATTTAAAAATAGCAAAAGCGAAAATGTCTGTCAAACCTGCGGCGGAAAGAGTTGTATTCTTTGCGCGGAGCTTTAGCTATGCATCCCCTCAGAGGGAAATTTCAGCGCTGCACGCTTTGAGGCCGCCGGCTCAACTGCTTTACAGTCCGAACAGATCCTTCAGGCTCGCGGGCTTCTTCGGCTCGGGCTTGACATAGTCGAAGCCGCCGCGGGGCTCGCCCGTCAGGAAGCCTATGCAGGGGCAGTCGCTGTCGCCGTCGAAGCAGTGCTCGGTGTCCACATGCCAGCAAATACCCTCCGCCATTTTATAGAGATGCTCTACGCTGGGGTACTCCCCCGCGGCGCGAAAGCCGTTTTCCTGTAAGCTTATGCGGTATTGCTTTACGGCCTCCTGAGCTTCTTCAAAGCTCGGAAGCTTCGCGTAGAATAAATACTGGTCGCCGCCGTGGTGCTCGAGAGAGAAGTTCGCCCCGCCGCAGTTCCATTTCGGATATTGCGACAGCTTCTCCTCCCACTGAGCCATAACCGCCGCGTCGCTGGCGGCAGCGGCCTCTTCCTCCTGAATGGCGGCGGGGAGCTTCGCGCCGCATTCCGAGCAGAACTTCGTGCCGATGGTGTTCTGCGTTGCGCACTCGGTACAGACAGCCCCCTGAGCTACGGTGGTTTCGGGCAGCGCCTCGCCGCAGGAGGGGCAGAACTTCTTATCCGCGGCGGCGGGCTCGCCGCAGCCGGGGCATATCTTGATATTCTTCGCGGCCTCGGTGGCGTAGCCCTCCAGCGAGCGCTGCAAGCTGGCGAAGGCGCCCCCGAGCCCGCTCGCCGTTTCGGCGGTTTCCTGAGTCTGCTGCGCGACGCTCTCGGTCGCCTGGTCAATCTGCTGCGAGACGCTTTCAGCCGCCTTATCGATATGCTCGGCGGCCTTATCGGCGAGCTCTGCGGCCTTCGGCTCTACCACCTGCTGAACGGCCTTGCCTATAGCGTCGCCCACGCCCTTGCGTATAGCCTTTTCCAATAGACCCATATCTCAATCTCCTTTACTTAAATGCGCCCTTAAAATCGGGCGGTGCTCTCTCAGTTCGCATCCAGCTTCATTCCGCAGTTCTGGCAGAACTTCGTCCCCGCAGCGTTAGCAGCGCCGCAGGAGGGGCACTTCAGAGCGGCGGGCGCGGCGGGCGCCGCTTCGGCCGCCGGCGTTTCTTCCCCGGCCTTTATCTTTTCTATCTCGGTCTGAGCCTCGTTTGCCGCGTCGAAATGCGCCTTGGCGCTCCGGCAAAGCTCCAGTACCTCCGGCGCAACCTCGCCGCCCGAGGCGAAGAGCTGGTAATAATGCTCGCCTATCTTTTTGAGCTCCTCGGCAGCAGCGGAGCGCTCGGAGCTCACCTTGCCGCTCAGCTTCGTTATCTCGATAACGTCGCTTGTCTTGTCGCCGATGTTTTTCGCCATCTCGTTCAGCTTGTCAAAAATCGCCATTTCAATAGCCTCCTTTTAGTTGTCGTTCTCGTTTTTCGGGTTTAAAGCCTGTGTGGCCCTGCACTTTAAGCAGCATCCGCCGCTCTCAATGTCAAAGCAGTCGTCGCAGACCCACAGACCGCAGCGGCGGCAGCGGTTGAAGAACCTCGCCAAGCGGCTCGCGGCCTTAAGCCTGCTCTTGTCGTAGGCGGCCTGTCTTACCCCGCCCGCAAGGCCACTCTCAAGCGCCTTCAGTCCCGCTGCGCTTTCAAGCAAGAGGGAGGGCTCGAAAGCGCCGCGCCTTTTGCCGCAGATGGGGCAGCGGGCGTAGAAGCGCTTTTTTGTCGCATCCGGCGCTGTCTGCTCATAAAGCTGCCGCATAGTAGAGAGTCTCCCTGCGCTCTTTTTCTGGGAGCGTCTCAAGACGCGCTCTGGGAACACTCCCTAGGAAGGTTCCCTTAGCATTAAACATGCTCTGGGAACACTTCTTGGCTGCCTTAAGCCGCGATTTAAGCTTTCTTTTGTGCTATAATAAGCTTTAAGTCGGCGGCCTTGAGGAAAAAATCCCCACCATCATTTTATTGAAGAAGAGTCCGCTTTCATATCCCTTATTCAAGGGGTTTTCAAAAATTCGCAAGGGAGGCAGCGGCATGGGCAATAAGATATTGATTGAAAACCACAGCAGGCGCATAGATATCCCGATGCGGCGGCTGCTTTGTTTTGCGATGTTCTGCATCTGGCAGATGGGTGTAATTTACTATATGGGCCCCTCGCTCAACATAGACGGCAGGACTCCGCTGCCCATTCCGATGGGCAACATAACCCTGCTTATCGCCGCGGGCTATGTCTGCTCCATACTCGTTATGGTCTTCTTTCCCGCACGGGTCATAGGGCTCTCGAGGGCGGCGACAGCGGCGGCGCTCTTGGCCGTCCTGGGGCTCTTTTTTATAAAGAGCGAGAGCGGCCTTACGCTGCTCATATATATCCAGTGCTTCTGCTGCTGCTTTATGATAGGCTTTGAAACGGCGACGATGGTCTATTTCTTTTCGGAGAGGAGCCTGGTGCGTCACCTTCTGTTAGCCTATCCCGCCGCCTATGTGGCGGTTGCCCTTTTGCAAAACGACTTTTTCAGGCTGGAGTACGCCTCCTTTCGCGTGCTCACGGTAGTTATGCTCGTTCTCTTGCTTTACTTCTTTTTTAAAATGCCGGCGAACAGCTGCCCGAGCTTTGTGGAGAAGGGCGACGGCCTTATTATGCCCAAGCGCTTCTTCGCCGGCGTGTTCCTGCTTATCTTTCTCGCGCTGCTGCTCGGAATAATCGCGCCCGCCGTTGCCGCGCAGTACGAGCACGGCGTTTTCGCGGCCTATCTGAGCTGCGTGGTCTGCTCGCTCGCTGTTTACGCGCTTTACAAAAAAACAGGCAGGCACCCGATACAGTTCATGCCCTATGTCGTCGGCCTCGCCTCGCTGGGCTATGTGCTGCTGCTGGCTTCAAATTACGTGCCGGGACTGGCTCTCGCCGCCTGCGCGCTCACGGGAACGGGAATGACGGCCTGCGCGCTCATACCCCTTTTCGGCGCGCTGATGTCGGAGCAGTATCCCAGCCGCTACATAGCCCCGGGAATCATAGCGCTTGCGATGTTCGCCGTGGTGGTCCACTCCTTTTTGGTGGAGCTGTTCCGCGACTCCGCGGTTTTTCTCGATATCACCTATCTGGTTATCGTCCTGATACTGACGCTGCTCTTTGTTCTGGCAGAACCCTACCTGCTTTACGCCGCCCGCAGGCAGCTTAGCTCCGCCGGGGAAAACGAACGGGGAAGCGCTCCGCCCGCCGCGGGAGAGGCAGCGAAAAACGCGCCGGAGGCCCTCGACCTCTTAACAAAGAGAGAGCGGGAGGTGCTGGATTTGATAAGCTACGGACACAGCAACGGCGATATTGCGAGAATGCTCTTTATTTCGGAGCACACGGTCAACGACTACACAAAGAACATCTACCGCAAGCTGGGCGTTCACAACCGCTACGCCGCGGCGCAGATAGTTAACCGCGAGGAGGCTAGGCTTCGCGGCAGAGGCGGGGATATATAGACCGCGCCGCAAAAAAAGAAAACGCTTTTAAAGCCGCCGCCTGTTTTCGGGCGGCGGCTTTAAAAGCGTTCTGAAAGCAAGTTTAAGGCTCCGCTTACTGTTTTGAGCGGCAGCAGGAAGCTAGCGGCAGAATTTTTCTATATAGGCGTCCAGGCAGTTTTTAATGGTCTCCCGCGCGGCCTCGGGGCCCTGCTCCTCGTCTACGATGGTGTCCTTGTTCTCGAGGTTTTTGTAGACCGTGAAGAAGTGGCGCATCTCGGAAAAGATATGGCGCGGCAGTTCCTCGATGCTCTTATATTCGTTGTAGGTGGGGTCGCTGAAGGGGATGGCTATTATCTTCTCGTCGAGCTTGCCCTGGTCGAGCATCGTAAACATGCCTATGGGGTAGCACCTGACAAGGCTTAAGGGGCGTATCACCTCGCTGCAGAGCACCAGCACGTCCAGCGGGTCGCCGTCGTCCGCGAAGGTGCGGGGGATGAGGCCGTAGTTGGCAGGGTAGTGGGTGGAGGTGTAGAGTATTCTGTCGAGTATGAGCTGGCCTGTCTCCTTGTCGAGCTCGTATTTGTTCCGGCTGCCCTTTTCTATTTCTATTACGGCTATAAAATCCTGAGGCGTTATTCTGCCGGGGCTGATGTCGTGCCAGATGTTTGACATTATTCCCTCCCGATTGAGCTTTTTCTAATTATAAATTATTTGTATAAAAAAACAAAGCCCTTAAGTGGCCCGACAGGTCTCGAGAGCGCGTTTTATGCTCTATTTCCCCGCCGAAAGCGCAATGTCCCTAAGTCAGGGTGTTTCTCCCTGCCTTTGGCGGTGAGAAACACCCTGAAGAGTACGCATAGCCGCTGGAACATAGCGGTGATTTTCTGAAGCGCTCAATTGCTCGCTTTTTAAAATGCATCTCCCCCGTCAAAGGCGGTTAAACCCGCTTTTGGGCCTCTCCCGCGGCTCTATTTGCGCAAGCAAAGCCGTGGGGTCAGGGAACAATCGAGCCTGAAAAAGAAAAGCGCCCGTACTCAGCCGTCGGGAGCTCATCTTCAGAATTGCGGCTTTGAAATACAGGAACACCCCGCCGAAAAAACGGCCTCGCTTTAAGGCAGGACGCTGAGCATATCGTGAGAGATATCCGCCAGCGTCCTGGCCGAGCAAAGGCGCATAGCGTCCTCCAGCTCGCCCTTCAGTTTTTTGACCAGAGTCTTAACGCCCTCGGCCCCGCCGCCGTATACGGCGACGGCGAAGGGCCTTGCCATAAGCGCCGCGTCAGCTCCCAGGGCGATCGCTTTGAATAAATCCGCGCCGCCGCGAAGTCCGCCGTCCACCAGCAGCTTCATTCCCGAGCCGCGGACTGCCGAGGCTATTTCGGGCAGGATATCCGCCGTTGGAGCGCACTGGTCGAGAACGCGGCCGCCGTGGTTGGAAACGACTATTGCCGCCGCGCCCGCCTCGGCGCATCTGAGCGCCGCGCGCGGGGTCATAATGCCCTTGACTATAAAGGGCTTTTCGGCGGCCCTTGCAAACTCACCGAGCTGCGCGGCGGTCTTGGACTCCACGGAAACATCGCCGGACTTAAGCAGCGTAAGGCCCGCGGCGTCTATATCCATGGCGATGGCAAAAGCGCCGCTTAATTTCGCCATCTCTATTTTCTCAAGTGCCGCCTCGCGCGTCCAGGGTTTTACTGTGGGAACGCCGCAGCCCTCAGCCCCTTTAACGGCCTCGCAGCCCGCAGAAAAAAGCTCCATTCCCAGCCCGTCGCCAGTAAAGGCCGCCGTTCCCGCCGCCCTGCAGCCGCTCACGAGCGCCTCGTTGTAGCCGATGCTGTCGTATTTAGAGCTGCCGTAATGCAGGACGGGAGCCGCTATAGGCCCGGCAAAGAGGGGCAGCGCGAAGTCATGCCCGAAAAGGGAGAGGGAGCAATCCGGAGCGACGCTTTCGCAGACGCAGTCTATTCTGAGACGCAGACGCCTCCAGGCTTCGTAGTTCAGTATCGCGTTGTCGCCCGAGCCCTTGACGCCAGGACCTGGTATTCTCGCCTTGCAGGCGTGGCCGTCGCACACCGTGCAGACCGCGCAGAGTCCATAGGGAGCAAGCTCCTCCCGAGCCGCTCTGATTAGCTCGTCGTATTCCATTGCTTTCTCTCCTCGCTATTAGGATTGCCGGTATTCGTTTATGAGAATGCGCATCACCGCGCCCCAGTTGTCGTAGGCGGGGGGCGCCTCGGCTGTCTCCAGAGTATAAGGGCTGTGGTCGGTCATGGGCGCTATTACTTTTCCGTAGTAGGGGCTTTCTGTATTAAGTTCCGTCAGATTGGAAGAGACCGCGTTTGCGCACATTATATCCATAAGCGCAAAAGAATAGTCAACAGCGCCAAGCAGCAGCAACGATAAGAGCAAAACTTTTGCCGCTCGGAGATATTTCTGGTCAATGTTAAATAAGTAGAGCATCGCAAGCGCCGCACAAATTGCAAAAACCGCAACAGGAAAAACAGAGCGGTCCGGATAGGTCGGAGCCGCTATCATAGAAAAGTTCGCCGCCATGGAAGCCAAAAACAACAGCGCAGGTATCAATAAAAGCTCTCTTTCTTCTCCGTCAGTATACTTTTTCGCAAACAGCAGGGCAAACACAAGCAGAGGGACGGCGATCAATACTAAATGCTGTACTGAAAAAACGATTCTGCTGACTAAAGTGAGCAGGGGAGAGTATTGGTCAAATAATCCGGCCCTCGCGCGACTGCCGGGAGCGAGCACAAGAAAGGCAAAACCTATTGCCGCGCCGGCAAAGCCGCTGTAGCACCAGGCCGGAAGCTTGCGCTTTTTTTTAAAGGCATATAACAAAAAGAGCATTAGAAAGAAGGCCGCCGCGGCGGAGCTGTTTTCCATATACCAGCCCGAAATCAGCCCCAGCAGGAAGATTCCTATACAGGAAAGAGCGGATAGGGCGCGTCCTGCTTTCTTTGCCGAAAAGCTATTCGCCGCGAGGGTTTTGTAAGGCAAAATGAGCGCGAAGATAAAAGTCATGCCCCAAAGATAGTTGCAGGAGCCGGTAAGCGACAGAGCTGTCTCCCCCTGCCTCGGGGCGAAAAACCACAGCGCGAGAACGCCGACGATGTACAGTCCCGGCCGGTGCTCGGACGATGCGGGCTTTGCCAGAAGATATATCAGCAATGTAAGCAGGGTATAAACAAAGGAGTTGCAAAGATTAAACACCAGCTTGTCGTTCATGCTCAGAAAGAGAGAGGAAATGCTGTGCCCGAATACTCTGCCGTCCCATGTAAAGTAGAAATGCGCTCGGAGCCTGACGATTTTTTCCAAAAGAGGCCCCGCTTCACTTTCAAGAATCCTTTTATAGGGCAAGTCATCGGCAATATAGGGCGTCTCGAAATTCAATACTAATTGCAGGACGAACACAGCCGCCGCAAGCAAAGCAATAATGAACGCGCTCTTTTTCAAAAGTTTCATCATCAATCTCCATTCTGCTTTCCGATTATACTATATAAAAACGAGTTTAGAAATCAAAACAGCTCTTTATTCAAAATGTCGAGATCTAAGAGTCTGAAATGATTCTTTTTGTAGCTGATAGCGCCGCGGCGGCGCATTCCCGCAAGCGCGCGGGAGAGAGCCGAGCGCTCGCAGCCGAGATAGGCGGCCATGCCCTCGCGGTCGAAGGGCAGGCTTATCTCGTCCGCTTTCTGCTCTTCAAAGAGCGGCAGCAGCAGCGCGGCTATCCTGCGGCGCAGTTTGGGCTCGGTTAGCAGCTCCAGCCTGCGTGTGAGCGCAAAATACTTGCCCGAGGCGATGGCCACGAGGTTCCTAACGACACGCGCGCGCTCGCTTTCGGCGCTTTGCGCCGAAAGCAGGCTGTCGAAGGACAGCCTGAGGGCCGCGCAGCGGCCGAGCGCGCGGACAGTTACCGGGCTGCGCTCTCGCGAGCCGGAGAGCAGATCGCCGAACTCGCTGCCGGGGAGGAACTCGTTTATGCGGCTCAAAGCGCCCGAGACGCTCAATCTCTCTCCTGCGGCGCGACCGCTCAGGACTACAAAAATATCCGGCCGCTCCTCGTCCTGCTCAATGAAACTCTCGCCCGCCTCTTTTATTTCAAGCCTCGCTCCCGCGGCCGCCAGCAGCGCCGCTATCTGCGCTGTTTTTAGACCCTCGAACAGAGGGGCGTTCTTTAAAATATCTAAATATTCCCCAAACATCAAAACATTCCTCAACTGTTGCTTAAGCAACATACTTTGTTAAAAAAATATTATATTCTAAGCGTGTTAAAGTCAAGGGGTTTTCCCTTTAGAAAGTGTCCCCAGGTTATGTTTAACGCTTCGGTTCCGCGCGAAAGGGACACTCTCTTCCCTTTAAAACTAATTATGAGGTGATTAAAATGAAGAAAACTTTTGCGCTTATTTCGGCGCTCATGCTCTGCGCGGCTTTGTTTTTTGGCTGCGCGGCGAGCCAGACCGTCTCGACTGCCGGGGACGGAGAGGCCGCTCTGAGCGAAGACGGTGAAAAAACTGTAGTCCGTCTTGCCTCGCTGATGGGGCCCACGACCATGGGCCTTGTGGGTTTGCTTGAAAAAGCCGGCGAGGACGCTTTGAGCTACGAGGTTGAGAGCGGCGTCTACGGCGCCGCCGATGAGATAACCGGCCTGCTCACTACCGGAGAAATCGATATGGCCGCCATACCCTGCAATCTGGCCGCGACGCTTTACGCGAAAACCGGCGGTTCCCTTAAAGTCGCCGCGGTCAACACCCTAGGCGTGCTCTATGTCGTGGAGATGGGCGAGAGCGTAAGCTCCGTGGCGGACCTTGAGGGCAAAACCGTTTATTCTACAGGCATGGGCACTACTCCTGAATATGTTTTTAACGCGATATTGAGCGCCAACGGGCTTGACCCCGCAGCCGACCTTACGATTGAGTTCAGAAGCGAGGCCGCCGAAATAGCCGCGCTGCTCGCCACCGAGGACTCCGGGGGCGCGCTCGCGGTGCTGCCGCAGCCCTATGTCACCACCGTGCTGAATCAAAACGAAAACGCGCGGATAGCCCTCGACCTCACCTCAGAGTGGGGCTCGGTGAGCGAGAACTCCCTCGTGACGGGCGTGCTGGTTGTGAGCAGCAGCTTTGCCGAGGCCAACCCCGAGACGGTGGACGCGTTTTTGGCCGATTATAAGGACTCTGCCGACTGGGTCAACGCGAACCCCGTCGAGGCGGCCGTCCTCATAGAGGGCTACGGCATAGTCGCCAAGGCCGCGGTGGCCGAGGCCGCGCTGCCCTACTGCAATATCGTCTGCACAACAGGCGGCGAGATGAAGGCGGATATCTCTTCCTATCTCGGGGTCCTCTACGGCTACAATCCCCAGTCCGTAGGCGGTGCGCTGCCCGACGACGCCTTCTACTACGGGGCTTAAAACGCGATTATTATGGGCGAATTTTTCAAGAAAAACCGACCTGCGCTGCTTTACGCGGCGAGCCTGATCTTCTGGCTCGCCGTATGGCAGCTTGCGGGAGCATTGGTGAACGAGCAGATCTTCATCGCCTCTCCCTTGAGCGTATTCGAAAGGCTGCTCGAGCTTATGAGGACGAGGGACTTTTACGATTCCGTTTTGAGAACCATGGGCCTCATTTGCCTGGGTTTTGCCCTGGCCGCTGTCCTGGGCAGCGCGTTGGGCTGGCTGGGCTGTAAATCCCGCGCGGCGAAAACGCTCCTGAGTCCGATTATGGGCGTAATAAAGGCCACGCCCGTGGCCTCCTTTATAATACTGGCTTTTATTCTGGTGGGCTCGCGCCGTCTTTCTGCGCTCATCGCCTTTTTGATGGTGCTGCCGGTGTTTTATTCAAACGTGCTGACCGCGCTCGAAAGCCTGCCCGCCCGGCGCTTTGAGGCAGCGGATGTTTTCGGTATGCTGCCGCGCGACCGCTTTCGCTTCATCTATCTGCCGGGGCTCGCGCCCTATTTTCTCTCCGCCTCCGGCATAGGCCTCGGGATGGCCTGGAAGTCCGGAGTCGCCGCAGAGGTTATAGGTCTTGCGGCGGGCTCAATAGGCCGCAGGCTTTATGAGGCCAAGCTGAACCTCGACACCGCCGGTCTTTTCGCCTACACCTTGGTAGTAGTGCTCTTGAGCCTCGCGCTCGAAAAGCTGCTGCGCCTGCTGCTCGAGCGCCTGGAGAGCAGACTTTTAAAATCCTGAGCACTCCGAAGCTTTTAAAACAAGCAGTGAACAGACCTGCGCCTGTTCACTGCTTTTGCCCGTTATTTCAGCAAAAGGACGCACGACCATCGTGCGCCCTTTTCTCTTGACCTTCAACCTGGCCGCGCGCGGAGCGCCCAAAGCAAAAAGCCCAAAGCGCGAGCGGGCGTTAAAATCCCGGGTTTACAAGCGAGAAGCCGAAGCAAACGTAGCTTTTTGCGTAGAGGAGGAGCAAGGGAGCGGACGGATGTTTTTCTTTGCAAAAGAAAAACGGAGCAAAGCGGACTTTGCTCCGACGT
>JAUNBN010000281.1 GCA_030527085.1 Oscillospiraceae bacterium | reverse complement strand
CGAGCGCGGCGGCCGGGTTGTGGCTGCTAAGCCCGATATGGCGTATCTTCCCCTCGGCCTTGAGCGCGCGCGCGTAGTCCAAAACGCCCTCGCTCTTTATTTTGCGCCAGAGCTCGGGCGAATCGACATAGTGAATCATGCCTATGTCTATATAATCCGTACCGAAGTTTTTAAGCATCTGCTCAAAAGCGAGCTCTACCTCGCCGAGCTCGCGCGTTGCGCGGTACTGCCCCTTTTCCCAGAGCGCGCAGAGGTGCGCCTGCAGTACGAAATCCCCGCGCAGGCCGCTTATTACCCTGCCGACATTTTTCTGCATATCGGGGTTCGGGCTGTAAACGTCCATGCAGTTAACGCCCTTTTCGAGTGCCAGCGCGAACATTTCCTTTGTGAAAACCTCGTCGCGGCCGTTGAAGCCCTCGCAGCCGAGGCCTATTTCGCTTACTTTAAGTCCGGTCCTTCCCAAATCGCGGTAAATCATTTCTGCTCTCCCTTGCTCTTTAAGTCTTGTTCTTCGCGACTGCCAGCCGCGAGCGGTCTATGCTGCGCCGCGCGCTGTCGCCTATCTTGAGCGCCAGCGAGAGATAGATCATGTCTATTATGGTCATTTGAATTATGCGCGAGGTCATCGCGTCCGAGCGGTAGCGCGTCTCCCGCGAGGAGCTCAGCAGCAGGCAGTCCGCCAGCATCGCGAGGCTCGAGCGTCCGTAGCTCGTCACCGCCGCCGCAAAGCAGCCGTTCGCCTTGGCTATGCGAACGCCGTCGAGGGTCTCGCGGCTCTCGCCCGAATGGGAAAAGGCCACCAAAAGGTCCCGCTCGTTCAGGTTTCCGCACATTATGTTTATCATGTGGGGGTCGTGGGAGAAGTCCGCGTCCATGCCCAGCTTCAGGAGCTTGTGGCGCAAATCGAAGGCCGGCGCCGCCGAGGCTCCCATTCCGATTATGAAGATGCGCCGCGCCTCGGCGGCCCTGTCCCGCAGAACGCTGAGGGAGGCGGGATCTATTATCTCGCCCGCATCCTCTATTGCGCGCGCGGTAGAGGCCAGAACCGTGCTCACTATGTCCGCCGGAGCGTCTCGAGAGCTCAGCTCCTCGTAGATGGCCTCCGGCTTGTCGAGAGCGAGCTCGCGCGCTATGCCTACGCGAAAGACCTGGTAGGACTCGCAGTCCAGCTTGCGTAGAAAGCGTATTACCGTAGGCTCGCTTACGGCGCAGGCATCGGCCAAATCGGCCAGAGAGCTGGTCATGACGAGCCCCGCGTTCTGCAGAACGTAGTCCGCAACTCGCTGCTGCGCCAGCGAGAGGGTGTTGTATCTCGCTCTTATTGCCGAAAGTACATTTTCACTCATTGCAAGCCTCCGCCCCTGCTTTTGCTGAATTGAATTTTACCGCAAATTTCGTAAACTTACAACAGGGCGCCTTCAAGGGGAGGATCTCAAGAGAGTTCTGCTTCCCCTTTCTGAGGGAGATGCATAACGCGGATTTCATTTTAACAGGGTGCCTCCCCCCGCCGAAGGCGGGGGGAGGCACCCAAAAAAGCACGCATAGTCGAGCCGGAACACTCGAGACTAAAGCTTGCAAAGCCTTTCCCGCTGTTCGAGCTTAATGACATTTACCTGAGGCGAGGGAATGCCAGCGAAAAAATCCACGCAGTGGAACACAACCGCGATATTTCCCCTTGACAGGGCGGCGAGGCGGTGTTATAGTATGGTAGAAATACTACTACATAGATGTTTTTAATAGTAGTAAAAATTACGGCATGAAACAAAACAGCTCGACAAAATTTAAGGAGGCTTTACC
>JAUNBN010000280.1 GCA_030527085.1 Oscillospiraceae bacterium | reverse complement strand
GTGCCGTTAATGGTAAGGTCGCATTTCGCGAAAATGCAGGCGTCCGGCTCGTCCTCGCCCTCGGCAAGGGCATAGCTCGCTCCGTCGATAAGCGTGTTGTCGCTGCCTTCGGCCAGCGTTATAAAAAGCTTATCGGCCTCTACCGCGTTTATGGCCGCGCTGTTCGAGCAGCTGATTTCAACACCGTTTAATACTAGCTGAACCTTTTCCGTATCAGAGGCCTCTATCACTACTTGCCCGTAACTCAAAACGCCGCTTAAAACGAACACGCCCTCTTTTGTTATGGTGAGAACGCTATTTTCAAAATAAGCGCCCGTTCCGTCAATCTGCGCGTTATCGCCGTCAAAGCTTATATTTACCGCAGAGGCGGCATCCCAGCTTCCGTCGAGGTCGCGCTCGGTGTAGCCAGCGTCAAAGGGCTCGTTTAAGGAGAGCGTAGTGCTGATGCTTGTATCGTCCGCCGTGGTTTTGACAGAGCCTTCCACGGCGGAGTCTGAGACGCAGGCTGCGAGGGAGAGGCAGAGCGCCAGAGCCGTCAGCGCCGATATAGTTCTTTTCATTTTTAAAGCTCCTCTCTGGGACTTATCACGCGGCCGCAGACAATATTCAGGTTGCCGTTGCGGCAGCGGATCTGGTCTATGAGCTTCTTCTCGTTTTTCAAGCTGGAGATGCTTACGCGGTAGTGCAGCTCGTAGAGGCTGCCCATATTGGTGGTCTTGACCTTTAAAAGTTCCCATTTGTTCGTGTATTTGCGGAACAGGTCGTCGAATATTTCGGTGTAGTCAAGGTTTTCGGGGATGGTAACTTTGAGCTCCTTTTCGCCGCCGCGAGCTTCGCCGAAGGGGGAGAGGTAAAAAATAAGTGTAAGAAGGCCCGTCAGGGCGACGAAGACGGCCGCAGCGCCGATATAGCCCATGCCCGTCGCTAGGCCTATGCCCATCGCGAGGAAGATGCTGCCTATATCGCGTGCGCTTCCGGGCGCGGAGCGAAAGCGCACGAGGCTGAAGGCTCCCGCCACCGCGACGCCCGCGCCGAGATTGCCGTTCACCAGCATTATAACAAGCTGAACGGTTAAAGGTAAGAGGGTAAGCGTAACTACAAAGCTTTTTGTGTAGGAATTGCGGAACATATAAAAGAGCGCGCTTATTATTCCCAGTACAACAGAGGCCGCCGCACAGGCGAGGATGTTGCCGAGACTGAGCTCTGAGGGCATGCTTGAAAAAATGCTGCCCAGCAGGCTGTCGGTTGAATCAAGCACAGTGGAATACCTCCTCGATGACGCGCTCGTCGCTTATCATTGACTTATACGCGTTGCCGTATTTTGAAAAGGAAGTCGGGTAGACCTTTGCCTTGTCGAGCGCGCGGCAGAGCCAGATAGGTATGGCTCCCGCGGTCTTGAGCTCCATTAGCCTCATATTGTCCTCGAGCAGCGCGTTGCCGAAGGCCCCGCTGCTCAAATCCAGATTGCTCGTGCGCCACAAAACATCCTTGTCGAAAGTGAGGCGCAGGGAGCTGTCCTCCCTGTCGTAAAAGGCCTCCCGGACATAGGAGATATTCATGACCGCGCGGGGCTTATAAAAGCTTCTGAAATATTCTATCTCGTTTAGTATTTGGTCTTTTCCGTGGGGCATACGGTTGTTTTTGAGGTAGTCGTAGGCCTCGGCATAGCTCATCTGAGCGCGGCGCTTATAGACTATTCCATTATACTTTTTTTTGAGCTCTATGAAAACGGGGGAGTCGGCCGAGGCGAGGCCGTAGCTGCGCAGCCTCAGCTTTTCCTTATAAGGGGGCTTTTCTATGGAGGCTCTTA
>JAUNBN010000279.1 GCA_030527085.1 Oscillospiraceae bacterium | reverse complement strand
GGAAGGCCTCGGCAAGACCGACGCTGTACTCATCGGCGTTGTTGTAGAGTATGGCAACACTGCTGAAGCCGCAGACCTCGGCGGCGTAATCCGCCATCTTCGTGCCCTGGAAGCTGTCCTTAAAGCAGGTGCGGAAGAGAGTGTCGCCGATGCTGGTGATGTCGTCACCGGTGGCGGAGGCGGTTATGCAGGGAATGCCGTCCTCGGCCGCAAGCTCTGCTACCGCGAGGGTTTCGCCGGTGAGCACGGGGCCTACGATGGCGCAGACGCCCTCCTGATCTACGAGCAGGGTGTAGGCGTTGGTAGCGGTGGTCGGGTCGCCCTCGCTGTCCATAGCTACGAGCTCGAGCGTCTGGCCGTTAACGCCGCCCGCGGCGTTGATTTCGGCTATCTGCTGCTCGGCGCCGTTCCTGACGGCGATGCCGTACTGGGCGGTGCTGCCGGTGAGCGGTCCTATAAAGCCGATTTTAACTGTGTCTCCGCCGGCTTCTGTGTCGGTCTCGGCGTCGCTTCCGCCGCCGCAGGCTGCAAAGAGGCTCATGCACATCACGAGCGCGAGCAGGAGCGCAAATAATTTGTGACCCTTCATTTCTGTTTCCTCCGTTTTGTGTGTTGTGTATTAAAAAAGACGGTTCTTCTTCGGCTCTTGCCTCAAAGACCGTCTGAGTTAATCTAATTAATCAGCTTATAGTCTTATTCACCAATTCACGCCGAAACGGACATTCTTATCGAGGACTACAATAAGTCGTACCGCGATAATAATGCCGATAATTACGGCTATGAGGATGGCGGTCAAAGACTGAGCCATAAGGAAAACCTCGTTGCTTTAAGCTTTCGGTTATTATCACACGGAAAAAGAGCTCTGTCAACGCGCGCTTTGCAAAATTGTGAACTTGTCAAAAATAATCCCAAATCGCTTTACTAATTTGGTGCATTAAAGCGAGAGAAAGCAAAGAGCCCGTAATCCTTTTGTAACTAAAGACGGCGTCCACGGCTCGAAATGGGAGCGGATTAAAGGCGCGTGGCAGGGGCCATCCCGATCAATACCCCGCTGTACAAAAACGGAAGCAGCGCTTATAATAGCTCCAAAGCCGCAGGCTGCGCCCTTTTCGCCTTGCGGCAAAAACAAAAACTCGAGGGAGAGCAAATATGGAAAAGAAATACGTCTGCATCGTCTGCGGTTACGTCTACGAGGACGAGCTGCCCTTCGAGCAGCTTCCCGAGGACTGGGTCTGCCCGCTTTGCGGCGTGGGCAAGGATCAGTTCGAGCTGCGCGAGGTCTGAGCCGCCGCCGGATATTCGGCCGGGGATTGGATTTTTAGAAGTTAATGCTGAACACTAGCCGGCCGGCGCCTTTTACGAGCGCCGGTCGAGCTGTTAAGGGAAGCGGGAACGTCCCGTCGCGCGGTTTTGTTTCCGCCTCCCCTCGCTTATGAGAGTGGAGCGAAAAAGCGCGCAATCAGGGCGAACCCCCTCTCTTCGTCTTTCTTGCAAAAGCGCCCGCGATATGGGATAATTTAAAAAGAGCCGCTTTTGAGCGGCTGACACTAAGGGAGTTAGGGGTGCGCCTATTATGCAGAGGGACAATCTGACCCTGCTTACGGATTACTACGAATACACCATGGCCAACGGCTATATGCTCGCGGGCATAGGCAAAAAGAAGGTCTATTTCGACCTCTATTTCAGAACGGTTCCGGACGGCGGGGGCTTCGCCATCGCGGCGGGACTGGGGCAGGCCATCGATATAATCAAAAACCTGCGCTTCGACGCAGACGACATAGACTATCTGCGCTCCAAGGGCGTCTTCAGCGAGCG
>JAUNBN010000278.1 GCA_030527085.1 Oscillospiraceae bacterium | reverse complement strand
GGTGGGCATGACGCCCAGCTCGTTGTAGAGCATGGCGCAGTAGTATTCATAGTGCGCGAGCGCGAGGGAGTGGCGGCCCATTGCCAGCAGCGCGCGCAAAAGCCCCAGATGAAAGCCCTCCTCGTAGTTATCGACCGTGAGCGCGTGCTCGCAGGCCTTGGCGGCGTCGTCCGCGCGCTCCAGCTCGAGATAGATATTTATAAGCCGTCCCGCCAGCTCGCAGAAGGCGGCGTGAGCGCGGCTCGTGCTCGTTAGCATCCAGAGTTCCTCGGACATATCGGAGAGCAAATCGCCGCGAAAGAGCCCGAAGGCCTCCTCCAAAAGGGGCAGGGCCGCTTCGTCGCCCAGGGGTTTTGCTTCGGCGGCGCATTTCAGAAACTCCTCGTAATCAATAAAGACGGGCAGCTCGGAGTTCCAGATGTAGCTGTCGTTCTCGTAAATAATAAACTCAAGCTTCTCTCCCGCGCCCTCGCTCAGCGCGGATCTCAGGCGGTAGACCAGGGTGTAGAGCGCGCGCAGGGGGTCCTCGCACTCGCCCGAGGGCCAGAGCACGTCTATGAGCTTTTCCGTGCTCACGGCGCGGCCGCGGTTTATTATAAGGTATTTAAAAAGCTTCCACATGAGGCTCGTCCGCGCGCGCGAGCCGCTGAGCTCTCCCTTTGCCGAATAGACCTTGAAGGAGCCCAGCATATAGATTTGAAGATATCCCTTTCCCGAAACAGGTTGAGCGTCCATAGCATCTATCCCTTTCCCCGCGCCCTTTTATTGGAGGAGTCCCCTGCGCCTGAAACGCGGACGCAGGGGACTTTTCATTGCGCTTCCTCCGCCTTCAGGCGCTCCCTTGCAGGGCGCGGAATTAAACTGAATTTAGAAAAATACAATAAATTATTAAATATTACGGAGATATTACAGATTTGTAACCTTTTTTGGCTCAAAAGCGGCCTACCTGTGATTGAGTTGAAATTGCCGGGGTATAAACTCAAGCATGTAAGAGTATCTCTGAAGGCGGCCGCCTTTACTTAAGTCAAATTATAATACATTTGCCCGAAATTGCCAAGCCCCCAAGAACGGGGGAGGCAGAAGGGAACGCCCCCTCGTTCCGCGGCCGCTGAGAACAGCGGAGGGGGCGCTCGCCGCACCATTCAGGTTAAAAAAATCGAGGAAAAATAAAAATAATTTATTTTTAGGCTAGTTTTTAACCGGTTTTTTAACCACTCTTTGTTATTCTGAGGTCACAAAAGGAGAGGTGACCTGATTTTGATTTCACGAATAAACCGCTCCGCGCCCAATCTGGTGCTGCTGTGTGTAGACCGCCGCGAGGGAGGAAATTTCTCCGGCGAGCTGCACGACAGATACAGCCCCCGCGGCCGGCCGTTCTCTTCAATGGAGGAGATGCAAAAGCGGCTCGAGAGCTTCTACGACCGGCTGGGCTGCCCCCAGGCTTCCACGAAAACCCGGGGCTTCTCCGCGAAAGCGAAAGGAAGTAAAACGGCTGAAGAAAGGGCGGAGTTAAAAATGGTTCAGGATACTGAAAAGCTGCTGCAGCACAAGGGCGATATAGCGACCTTTGTAATACATGTTAAATACCGGCAGAACGCGAGCTGGCAGGGCAACATCGTCTGGGCGGAGAAAAAGCAGGAGAGCTCCTTCCGCAGCGCGCTCGAGATGATTAAGCTCATAGACGCAGCGCTCGACCAAAGCGAAACACCCCCCGAGGGGAACGATGAACCGGCCTTAAGCCGGCCAAAGCAGGAGGGCAAGGAAAAATGATTAAAAAGTGGTTAAAGGACAGAAATCTCGCTTCGCAGCTTTTAAGC
>JAUNBN010000028.1 GCA_030527085.1 Oscillospiraceae bacterium | reverse complement strand
GGAGCAGGCCGGGCGAATCGTTGAGCTCATGGACGCCTGTGAAGAAACAGACGCTAAGGAGAGCTTATGAGCGAAGTGCTGAACCTTTCGGATATAAACGGGTATGCGAGGCTCTATGTCACGCTGCTCGCAAAGAGCGCCGTCCCGCAGCGCAGGCTCGGAGAGGAGATGTACGACTGGTATGCGGGCAACATCGAGGAATACAACGCACAGGGCTTAGACCGGCTCAGCGCTTTAAGCAAGGAGGAATTCTGGGATCAGATAAGCCGCTCGGGAGCCGAGCCCTACAAGACAGACGTGCAGCTTGTTAAGGCGCTGCGGCTGCTTCAGCGGAACATGTCCTTCGACGAGAAATACGCAGGGGCAAGAGATACCATAATCGCTCTGTTCACCATGCACGCGCGGGAGTTCAGACAGCGGACGGGATATACCTTTGACGACAGAGCGACGGCTTACGCTCGCTGCGAGGAAACGCTGGATCCGTCCGCCGAGCCGGAATTCGAGCTGGACTTGATGTCCATCGTGAGGAGCAGAGCCGACGGAAAGAAGCTGGTATATATCTGCGCCCCGCTGCGCGGGAACATAAGCTACAATCTGGGCTATGCCGCGGACAGGGCTCGGGAGGTGTTTTTGAATGGAGATATACCCGTCTGCCCGCATCTGCTGTTCGCCCCCATAGCGGACCCTCGCGATCCTACGGAGGACGAACAAGCCATGCAGATGTGCTTTAAGCTCATAGAGCGCTGCGACGAGCTTGCCGTGTTTGGACACACGGTAAGCCCCGGTATGAGCCAAGAGATAGAGCACGCCGAAAAGCTGGGAGTTCCTGTGTTTAAGGCCGAAGAAGAAGTAAGGCGGCAAAAACCGAATAAAACAAAAGATTCCCCGTGCCGCTGAGCGCGGGGATTTCTATTTGCAAAGGAGAGAAAGATATGTCTAAACCCAAAATGAACTTAGTAGGCGAGGATGGGAATATCTTCGCCATTCTCGGACGCGCGAGCAGACTGCTCAAGCGCGAGGGCATGCATGAAGAGGCGAAGGAGATGTTCGAGCGCGTCACTTCGAGCGGCAGCTATGACGAGGCGCTCTGCATAGTCAGCGAATATGTGGAAACCGAGCTCTCAGGCCTGCCCTCCCGGAACAAAAGCAATAAAGATAAGGGGGACGCGCATGAGAGATGAACAGAGCTGGGAGATAATACACGGCGACGCGCTGCGGATAATACCCACCCTGCAAGCCGCGTCTTTTGACGCGCTCATAACAGACCCGCCCTACGCCTCGGGAGGAAGAACGCAAAGTGAGAGAAACAAGTCCACGCAGCTGAAGTATTCGAGTATGGGCGCAAAAGCCCCGCCCGCCTTTGAGGGGGACAACAAGGACCAGCGCTCGTGGACGCGCTGGGCGGCCGAGTGGCTGGCCGAAGCGCGGCGGGTATGCAAGCCGGGCGCGCCCTGCTGTGTGTTTATTGACTGGAGGCAGCTTCCCGCGCTCTCGGACGCGATGCAGTGGAGCGGCTGGATATGGCGCGGCGTGGCCGTCTGGGACAAGGGCAACAGCCGTCCGCAGAAGGGCAGATTCCGCCAGCAGGCGGAGTACATAGTCTGGGGCTCAAACGGGGATATGCCCATAACCCGGCCCGTACCCTGTTTGCCCGGAGTGTTCAAGTACGGCAACACTCAAAACCGCATACACCTGACCGAAAAGCCGCTGCAGCTCATGCGCGAGGTGGTTAAGATTGCCGAGCCGGGAGGGCGTATACTCGACCCCTTCGCGGGCGCGGCTACGACTGTGCTGGCGGCGGTGCTGGAGGGCTACGGCGCGGTGGGGATAGAGACTTCCGATGAATACGCCCGCCTCGGGCGGGCGCGTCTGGAGCGAGAGCTCGGCTGCAATGTGTAAACAATACGCATTGGCCTCAGAAAACAGAGCTTCAATGTGTAAACAATACGCAATGAGGCGAGAAAAAGCAGCCCATTGTGTAAACAATACACATTGACTGTCGCTTCAAACACATATGGAAGAATGTTCTCGTGAAGTGCAGCGGTGCGAGTAAGAAAAAGGCAAAGCCCGCGCGTGAGCCGCAGAGATAGCGGCTTTATCTTTTTTAAGCGGGGAAAACATTGAAACAGGAGGCCCGCGAGGGCCTCCTTCATTATATCCAAAGCCCTGCAGGGCGGCCTTAGGGGCCGGGCCGGATATTCAGACCGGCTTGACTCGGCAAGCATAGCATTTGTTACACCAAATGCAGCTTGTCGGGGTAATCCCCGAACCCCTATGCCGCCTGTGGGCGGAAAAGCCTGTCGAATAAAGGCGAATAACAGTATACACTTTCTAATATCATCTGATAATCGTTTATATAAGATACTCTCAATATAAGAACCGAAGGAGAGTATCATGGCGAACACTTTAGAAAAGAAGCTGGATTTCACATCGACCGCGGAGCTGCTGCGCTATCTGGGAATACCGCGCACATATAACGGCTTCGATCAGCTGGCGATGGCGGTGGAGCTTGCGGTCGAGGACGAGAACAGATTGCTGCACGTTACCAGAGAGGTTTATCAGGTCGTCGCGCGGCGTTATGGCATAAGCGTACAGAGCGTACTTAAGAATATCCGCACGGTCATCAATGTTTGCTGGAGAGGGGGTGGCAGGGACAGGCTGGTCGAACTGACCAGATATTGCGAACAAAGCGCGCCGGCGACCGATGAATTCATAGACCTACTGACAGATTATATAAAAAGAAATCGAGGATAAGAAGAAATGCATCTCAGCATGGAAACGGACTATGCTATTCGTATAGCCTGGTTTCTTGCGGCGCATGGAAGAAGGGCTCAAAAAAGAGAGCTGGGACGCACAATGCGCCTTTACGACTTTCAGCTCTGTGCTATACTTCCCATGCTTCAGGAGACCGGTCTTATCGCAGCCGATGAAGATGAATTGCTGCTCTTGCGTCCGCCGGATAAGCTTCCGCTGCTGGATATCGTCAATGCCGTAGAAGGAAATATCGAGATAAGCCGCTGTCTGGCTCAAGACAAATTCTGTTCTTTAGGCGTTGCCGAGAGTTGTCCGTTAAGAAGGGTGTATCTTGAAATTCAAGGAAGTATCGAACACAGGCTCAAAAACGAATACATAAAAGACCTTATTTAAGAGAACTGAGAAGCCCCGCGTGCCGGTAAAGACACGCGGGGCTTCTCTTTAAGGGAGGTGAAGATGAAGAAGAGGTATGAGATATGCCTGCGGCTTAATGAGGAGGAGCGGCTTAAGCTCTATTCCGACTCCCAAAAATGCGGCCTGTCCAAGACGGTCTACCTGCGCTGCCTTATCATGAACAAAAGGCTTGCGCCAAGTCGGGAAAAAGAGCTGCGCAAACTCATAGCCGAGATAAACAAGATTGGCTCCAATGTGAATCAGGTCGCGCGCGCCGCCAATACCGGCCAGCTCACAAAGGAGCAGTCCTCGCAGCTCATATTCCTGCTCGGTCAGATATATAGGCTGGTAGAGGCAATAGCAAGGCGCTGACTGTGGCGGTAACGAAGATTGCAGCCCGCAAGGGCCGCCTTGACGTCGGCATCCGCTATGTGCTCAATGAGGACAAGACCGGCGGCAGCGTATTGACAGCCTTTGTGAACTGCACGCCCAACGACCCCTGCGGCACGATGAAGGACACAAAGGAGAGGAGCCATAAGACGGACGGCGTGCAGTACTATCACATTATACAATCTTTCGCGCCGGGCGAGATAGCGCCTGAGCAGGCGCTTGAAATAGCGAAGGCCTTCGCCTCGGAGCATCTTAAGGATTTCGAGGCCGTAATAGGCGTTCACACAGACAGAGAGCACATCCACGCGCATATAGTTTTTAATTCGGTGTCCTGGGTGGACGGACGCAAATACCACAGCAACGCGAAGAGCTATTACAGCCAGATACGAGCCGTCTCGGACAGACTCTGCCGGGAACACGGCCTCTCGGTCATCATGAGCGGCGAGCCCTCAAAGTCTGTAAGCTACGCCGAATGGCTGAGAGAGCAGCGCGGCCTGCCTACCTTCAAGTCCATGCTCGAGGCAGACTTACGCGTCGCCATAGAAGAGGCCAACGACTTCGGCCACTTTCTGCTGCTCATGGAGGGTATGGGCTACGAGGTGAAGCACGGAAAACACCTAGCGTTCAGATTGCGGGGTCAGGAGCGCTTTATCCGTCCCGGCAGGCGGAACGAGGCTTTCACCGAAGAGGGCATACGAAAGGCCATTGAAAGCAATTTCGCGGCTATTGAGGCGGGCTTGAAGCCCGAATACACGCCACGTCCGCCGTACATACCATTCCGACCCAAAACCCCGCAGACGGGCTTTTTGAGGCTTTACGCCCACTACCTCTATCTGCTCGGTAAGATAGAAAGGCGGCAATATCCCCCGCGCATGACGCCGGCGCTCAAGCAGGCGGTCATGAGGTTCGAGCAGCTCAAGGCGGAGTATGCGTTTTTGCAAAATCACGGTATAGACAGTTTGGAGAAGCTGACCGCGTTTAAGGAACAGGCCGCCGCCCGAGAGCAGGAGCTTGTAAAGCGGCGCACTATTCTCAATGCGCAGAAAAAGCGGCGCAGACCTCTCTACGACGCTCTGGCGGATGAGCGCGCTTACGCTCCGGCAAAAACGCTGTATGAGAAGGGCATGACCGGCATAGAGGCGGAGTTCGCGAGATATATGGACGCAAAAGCCCTGCTGGACGGCTGCGGTATTTCTCGGGAGGCTCTCTCAAAAGAAAAGGCGAAGGCTCTCGAGGATATATCCGAGGTCAACCGCAGGCTGCGCGCTCTGCGAAAGGACGCGGCGCTGTGCGGCAGTATCATGGCGAACATTCCGGGAATGGAAAAACAGATAGAGCAAACGGAAACTAAAAAGAAGAAGGAGGTCACACGCAATGAACATTGGAGAGGGTGACGCCGCGGATAAAGTAATGCGGCTCGCGCTCGACGGCGGCGAGATGGCTGTGCGTCTCGGCGGCTCGGCTCTTAAAAACGGGCTCGCCCTGCTGCTCGCCTGCCTTAAAAACCACAAGAAGGTATACGGCAAGATAAACATGCCGCGCATGTTCCGCGAGACGCGGGACCTGCGCGTGTTCAAGCTTACGCGCGAGCAGTTCAGGGCATTCAAAAAAGAGTGCAGGAAATACGCTGTGCTGTATTCGGCTGTTTGGGACAGAAAGAAGGAGGGGCTTGTAAGCCTCGTCATTCCCGTCACCGAGGTAGAGCGCGCTAATATGGCGTTCGAGAAGATAGAGTATTTCCCAAAACAGAATAATATGAACATAACGAAGGAGGACCCCGAGCCAAAAAAAGAGTCTCGGTCGGAACGAAGCTCGCGAGATACAAGAGACATCTCCTCTACGCGAGAAACAGGGAAAGAGAGCAGGAGTGAGAAGCCCTCCTTGCTGGCTAAGCTCTCGCGGATGAAAGAGCAGCTCGTAGGGAGTGCCGCCCTGTCCGTTCCGGCCAAGGATATATCTAAAAAGGGCAAAGCGAGGTAGTGTATGAAATATAACAAGGGCGCAGAGGATAAACTCCTCTGCGCTTTTCTCTTTATCCCGGTAATTTGGCTCGCGCTGCTCACGGCGCAGTCTCTGGACGGCGGAGGCCTGCCGCGGCTTTTGGAAAACCTCGCCTCAGCGCTCTCTTCCCCTCTCGCCATTCGCTGGACAGATAAGAGCGCGCTCACGCTGCTTGTATTTTCCGCGGCATACTGGCTCTCCGTTTCAGTCTATCTGGACGCTCAAAAGCACAGGCGGGACGGCGAGGAGCACGGCTCCGCGAGCTGGGGCTCGCCCGGACAGGTGAACAGAATCTTCGCTCAAAAGGAGAATATCCTGCTCACACAGCACGTCAGGCTGGGGCTGGATACGCACAGGCACAAGCGAAACCTCAACGTCCTGGTCATAGGCGGCTCGGGAGCCGCGAAAACCCGCGGCTACGCCCTGCCCAACCTCCTCGAAGCGAATACAAACTATGTCGTCACAGACCCGAAGTCCGAGCTTCTAACGGCCACGGGCGCCTTCTTCAAGGCTCAGGGCTATGACGTCCGGGTGCTCGACCTCGTGAACTTCGAGCAGTCCGACTGCTACAACCCCTTTGTCTATCTGAGGGACGACAAGGACGTACTTAAACTCGTCACCAACCTCATCTCCGCCACCACGCCCAAGAACTCACACGAGTCCGACCCTTTCTGGGTAAAGGCCGAAACAGCGCTGCTGCAGGCTCTCATCCTGCTGCTGTTCCACGAGGCTCCCGAGCACGAGCAGAACTTCCCCATGGTCACGCGACTGCTCGAACACGCGGAGGTCAAGGAGGATAACGAGAACCACATCTCGCCTCTGGATATGCTCTTCAATTCCCTTGAGCGCGAGCAGCCCGAGCATATAGCCGTGAGACAGTACAAGGTCTTTAAGATGGCGGCGGGCAAGACCGCGAAATCCATACTCATTTCCACTGCCGTGCGGCTCGCGCCCTTCAACATCCCGCAGATAGCGCGGATAACGCAAAAGGATGAAATGGACCTTTACGGTCTCGGCGAGAAGAAGCGCATCCTCTTCGCGGTCATTCCGGACAACGACGCGAGCTTCAACTTCCTCGTGAGCATACTTTACGCCCAGGCCTTTCAGGCCCTCTACTACAGCGCGGACCGGATACATCACGGCGAGCTGCCGCGCCACGTCCGCTTCATCCTCGACGAGTTCGCGTGCATGCCGCTGCCCGGCTTCACGAGGGAGCTCGCCACTATGCGCAGCCGCAATATCTCCGCCTCTACCATCATACAGAACATGGCGCAGATAAAGGAATTATATAAGGACAGCTGGGAGACCATACCCGGCAACTCGGATACCGTCCTCTATCTCGGCGGCAACGAGGCGAGCACGCATAAATATATAAGCGAATCTCTCGGCAAGAGCTCCATCACGCTCAAAACTCATAACGAGACCAAAGGCAGAAGCGGCAGTTGGTCTGCAAACGAGCAAAAGCACGGGCGAGAGCTGCTCACGCCCGACGAGGTGCGATTGCTGGACAACCGCTATGCCATCCTCTTTATTCGCGGCGCGCAGCCTGTTATGGATCTGAAGTACGACCTCATGCGCCACAGGAATATCCGCAAGTCCTCGCTCGGAGGCGCGGTGCGCTACCTGCACCGCCGCTCGGGCGAGCTCGACTACGGGCAGCCGCTCTTTGAGGAGCAAACACAATTTGAACAAGACAAGGAGAATAACAAAAATGAAGCATTCCATGAGTAAGCGGGCGAAAACGCTCTTCGCGCTGTGGACGCTGAGCGTCCTTACACTGACGCTCTTCGTTCCCACGGCCTTCGCCGCTTCAAACGACCCCATAACGGTCATAAACAATCTGTCAGATTTTATCTTTTCCATCATCCGCGCCATAGGTCTCATACTGCTGGGCTTCGGCATCCTGCAGCTCGGGCTCTCGCTCAAGAGCCACGACCCCGGACAGAGGGCCAACGGCATGCTCACCGTAGCGGGCGGGATAATTATAACCTTCACAAAAGAAATCCTGACCCTCATAACCGGATGAGCGAGGTGTTTATCCGCAGGAAAGGAGGCGGCCTGACATGGGCTCAAGCGGCAGCTGGATAGTAGACAATCTCAACTCGGCGCTCAGGACCTGGAACGACAAGCTCACTGAGATATGGGGGCTGCTCACGGCCTCGCCCGAGGAATTCAAGGGCGGCGGTATCTGGACGACCATAGTGAGTATAAACGAGGCGCTTAAGGGCGTGGGCTTCGCCCTGCTCGTGCTCTTCTTCGTATCGGGGGTGGTAAAGACCTGCGGGAGCTTCGCGGAGCTGAAGAAGCCCGAGCACGCGCTCAAGCTCTTTGTGCGCTTCGCTCTGGCAAAGGCGGCGGTTACCTACGGGCTCGACCTCATGCTGGCTCTGTTTTCCATAGCGCAGGGAGCCATAAGCACCATAATGTCCGCGTCGGGCTTGAGCGCGGGTACGGCCCTGTCCCTGCCCGACGAGATAGTTACCAAGATAAACGAGGTAGGGTTTTGGGACAGCATACCGCTGTGGCTCGTGACGCTGCTCGGCAGTCTCTTCATCTGGGTGCTGTCGCTCGTCATGCTGCTCACGGTATACGCGAGATTTTTCAAGCTCTTTATGGCGACCGCCATATCTCCCCTGCCGCTCGCGGCCTTCGCGGGCGAGCCTACGAGCGGTATAGGGAAGGCTTTTTTGAAAAGCTACGCAGCCATCTGTCTGGAAGGCTGCATAATATTGCTGGCCTGCGTCATATACTCTGCCTTTGCCGCAAGTCCCCCTGCCATCGCCGACGCCTCGCTCGCGACTGTTACAGTCGTGTGGAACTATGTAGGCGAGCTGCTCTTCTCCATGCTGGTGCTCGTGGGCTGCGTTAAGATGAGCGACAGGGTCATAAGGGAGCTGATGGGACTGGGTTGATAATAAGAATAAAGAGAGCATAATGGGGCATAATACGTTGACAATAGTGCGGCGTTTGGTGTATTATGTTGTTGAGGTGAAAGAGATGAATTTCTACACTGTAAGAGATTTGAGAAACACGCCCAAGAGCATCTGGGAAAACCTCTCCAAGGACGGAGAGGTGGTTATAACGAACAACGGCAAGCCCGCGGCCATCATGCTCGACATCACGGACGGCAGCTTTGAGGAAACTCTTAAGGCGGTGAGGCAGGCAAAGGCGGCCATCGCCTTTAATTCCATGCGCTCAAAAGCGGCTGAAAGGGGCTTCATGAGTCCTGACGAGATAGAAGCCGAGATAGCCGCGGCCCGGCGCGGCGAGTAGGCGGGCATTATGCTTGTAGTGATAGATACGAACGTGCTGGTCTCCGCCCTGTGGTCGAGGGACGGCGCTCCGGCCAGAGTCTTGAGCCTGGTTTTGAACGGGGCGCTCATTCCCTGCTACGATTACCGCATACTCTGCGAGTACCGGCAAGTCCTCCTGAGACCGAAGTTCGGCTTTTCCGAGGGCGAGATAAGCGCGCTTCTGGATTGGATAGAGAGCAGCGGGAGGTCTGTCCTTGCGGATTATTCAGAGGAACCTTTTGCCGATGAGGAGGACAGGAAGTTTTACGAGGTCGCCAAGACCTGCGGGGCGAAGCTTGTTACGGGCAATCTGAAGCACTTCCCGAAGGATCCGTTCGTGGTCTCGGTAGCCGGGTTTCTCAAGGAATTGAGTGAGAGAGGCGGTTAACTTTGGTAGGTTGGAGAGAGTATCTCGACGAACAGCTGAAGGACTCTGAGTTTAAATAGTTTTGCAGGGGAAAAGGCGCCGCATCGCTGCGGCGTCTTTTCATGTGCCAGAAAATCCTCTAATCTCTGTACAAGCCCTCCGTGCTGATGACAGCCTCGCCCCTCTGCTTGGCGAGCCGCACCCTGCGCTCAAACATGGCGAGCGCGGCGCGGTCGTCGCGGCGGGACAGCGCGAGCTCGCGCAGGCGGGAGATAAGGGACAAGACCCATGACAGACCGCAGAGGGCGAGCAGCGCCCAGCCTATGCCGTTTGCGAGCGCAGGGTGTGAAGCGAACCAGCCGTGGAACAGCGTCGGCGCTATGAGCGCGTAGAGCAGAGGAACGCCCAGCCTCAATACCGACGCTATACGAAACACCAGAGAACAGATACAAACCAGCGCAAAGACACAGATATATACGATGAACATAAGAGCGCCTCCCTTCCTTCGGCCGCTGCCATGTTAGCTTGAGTTCATATATATTTCAAGTCTTTGTGCGTCAAAAAAACAAGTAAGGAGTGATAGATATAGAAGTTCGCATAAACAAGGAGATACGCGACTACCAGGAGAGCGTCTTTTTCGGACTTTCCCTCAGGCAGTTCGCCTTCTCGCTCGCCGCCGTTCTCGTGGCGGCGGCGCTGTATTTTCTGCTGAAAGAACCGCTCGGCGTGGAAACGGCGGGCTGGGCCTGTGTGCTCGCGGCCTTCCCCTTCGCGCTGTGCGGGTTCTTCAGATATAACGGAATGAGCGCGGAGCGCTTTCTGCTGACATTTCTGCGCTCGGCCTTTATCTGCCCGAAGCGTCTCGTTTTCAAGGCAGATAATCTCTACGCCATTGCGCTGGCAGATTCCGGCATCAAGGAGGAATTGAAGATTGATTAAATCTCTGCAAAGCATGCTCGCGCGCGACCGCGAGAGGTTCACGGTCCCGCGCTCGGTTCAGGACTGCATACCCGTCCGCCGCATCTGGCCGGACGGGATTTTTCAAGTCGGAAACAAGTTCAGCAAGACTCTCAGGTTCTCGGACATAAACTACGCCATAGCCTCCAGAGAGGACAAGACGGCGATGTTTCTGGATTATTCAGAGCTGCTGAATGCTTTGGACTCCGGAGCGACTACAAAGATAACCATAAACAACAAGCGCATCAACCGCAGGGATTTCGAGAACTCCATCCTGCTGAAAAAGCAAAACGACGGCCTGGATGCTTACCGAAACGAATATAACGAGATGCTTACGGCCAAGGTAACGCATAATACGAACAGCGTTGTGCAGGAGAGGTATCTCACCATCTCCGTTCACAG
>JAUNBN010000277.1 GCA_030527085.1 Oscillospiraceae bacterium | reverse complement strand
CCGACCTGCTGATAAACTGGCTCTATAACCTCTCCGTGGACAACAACTACTACTCCATAGGCGCGGCCATAAGCCTCGTCATCTTCGTCATCACGGCCACGCTGTCCCTCGCCGTCTACGTCCGCTCCGCGGCGTACAGGAAGGAGGACACCTACCGATGAACAGGAAGCTCAGCCCCGGCAGGCTGGCGGACAATATTTTGACCTACGCCGTCCTCCTGGCCGTGTCGCTCATATTCCTCTTCCCCTGCGTGTGGCTCATCGCCGCCTCCTTCTCCAAAAGCGGGGATATACACTCCTTCTCCGGCTTCTTCCCGCAGGAGTTCAGCGTGCAGACCTTCGTCGCGCTCTTCACGGACGACGTGAACGGCCTCTACCCCTATGGGCGCTGGTTCATGAACACGCTCTACGTCTCCTCCTGCACCTGCGTCATAGGCACGCTGCTGGTCATTCTGACGGGCTATGTCATGAGCCGCTTCCGCTTCCGCGGCAGGGACGGGCTGCGCAAGGGCTCGCTGCTGCTGGGCATGTTCCCCGGCTTCATGGGCATGACCGCCGTGTATATCATCATGGGCCAGCTCGGGCTTCTGAACAGCTTGGAGGCGCTCATCTTCTACTACTCCTGCACCGCGCCGCTGGGCTATCTGGTGCAGAAGGGCTATTTCGACTCCATACCCTACACCATACACGAGGCCGCGCGCATAGACGGCGCGACGGAGCTGCAGATATTCACCCGTATAACCCTGCCGCTTTCAAAGCCCATGCTGGTGTACACCGCGCTGACGCAGTTCGCCTGGCCCTGGAGCGACGTGCTGCTGCCGAAGATGCTGCTCAAGGAGCGCGAGATGTGGACGGTGGCCGCGGGGCTGTACAGCATGCCGGACACGCAGTTCGCCCGCTTCGCCGCGGGCAGCGTCTTCATCGCCGTGCCCATCGTCATACTCTATTTCTGCCTCGTCAAGAACATCGTCAACGGCCTGACCGCCGGGGCCGTGAAAGGATAGGGACCGCCCATGAGCCACAAGAGGACTGCCGCCCTGCTGCTCTGCCTCTGCCTGCTGGCGTCGCTGCTGGCCGGCTGCGCCCAGACCGCGCCCACCCCCTCGCTGGAGACGGCGGAGAGGAACGTCATAGACGACAAGTACCGCAACTGGTACGAGATCTTCGTCTATTCCTTCCACGACAGCGACGGCGACCGCATAGGCGACATAAACGGCCTTACTGAGAAGCTGGACTACGTCGCGGCGCTGGGCGCGAACGGCATCTGGCTCATGCCCATCATGCCCTCGCCCAGCTATCACAAATACGACGTGACGGACTATTACGGCATAGACCCGCAGTACGGCACGCTGGAGGACTTCCGGGCCTTCCTGGACGCCGCGCACGGCAGGGGCATAGACGTCATAATAGACCTCGTCGTGAACCACACGTCGAACGAGCACCCCTGGTTCCAGTCCGCGAAGCAGGGCGAGGACTCGCCCTACCGCGACTACTACGTCTGGGGCGGCGAGGCCCGGAGCGGCTACAGCCGGGCGGGCGACTCGTATTACGAGAGCCGCTTCGTCTCCACCATGCCGGACCTGAACCTGGACAGCGAGGCCGTGCGCGGCGAGATAACGGATATCATGCGCTTCTGGCTGGAGGACGTCGGCGTGGACGGCTTCCGCCTCGACGCCGTGACCAGCTACTACACGGGCGTGGAGCAGAAGAACATAGACTTCCTCACCTGGCTGGGCGAGACTGCGCGGGGCATCTCCCCGGACTGCTACATCGTCGGCGAGGCCTGGGAGGATCTCTACACCATCGCCGACTACGCCGGGGCGGGCATAGACAGCTTCTTCACCTTCCCGGTCTC
>JAUNBN010000276.1 GCA_030527085.1 Oscillospiraceae bacterium | reverse complement strand
ATGTCGCAGCGAGGCCCCAAGTTGCGGCCTATCTCAGCCTTGAGCTCGTCTCGGTCCTTGTACACATTGCCGACATTGGCCTTGGGATTGTTGAGGAAGAGGTCGTAGACTATGCCGGGGTTGCAGGTGAGGTTGGCCAAGAGCGGGCTTATGGGCTCGACCTCATAGGGGTTGGCGGAGTCCGCCGAGAAAAGGACGGCGGTGGGGCGCTTCTCGCCGTTTTTGTCATAGCTTATGTCGCGGACGAGGTCGGCCTCAATGAGTCCGTCAGCTTTAAGCTGAAGCTCGCGCCTGAAGCCCGCGGGAGTGCCGCTCTCGACGGGGAAGGTCTTGAGCACATCCTTGAAGCGCTCGCTTGCGCCTACAGCCTCGCCCCTCTCGCTTAAAGCGCTGAACTCGGCGGGCGTGAGCGTCATATCCCAGACGCGCGCAACGAGCTCTTCATCGCCGCGAGCAGCGGGAAGACCTAAAGATGAGAGTGTGTATCTTAGCATTTTATTCTCCATTCTGTTTTTATAGCTGTTTATTGCTTGTGTTCTTGGGAAAGCGATCCAAACGCTTCTGTGTTCCGCAGGGCTGCGATTACTTTTCATACTGCCTTCCCCCGCCTTCGGCGGGGGAAGGCTTCCTGCTTAATGGTGTTCTCCCGCGGGAGAAACGCAGTTTTATACTTTTAAAGTCAGGGGCGCTTTACAAAGCCCTCGACCGAGGCGGCTATCCCCGCCGCGTCCAGTCCGTAGTAGCTGAGCACCTCGTCGTAGGGGCCGCTCGTGGCGTAGTCGTGCGGGACGCCGAGCCTCAGGACGGGCACGGGGTGTTCCTCGCACAAAAGCTCGCAAACAGCCGCTCCGAGCCCGCCGTGAATATAGTGCTCCTCTATGGTCACGACGCGGCCGGTCTTGCGCACCGAGGCGAGTATGAGCTCGCGGTCCAGCGGGCAGACCGTGGGCAAACCGAGGAGTTCGGCTGCTATGCCCTTAGCCCTTAAAAGCTCCAGCGCGCCCATGGCAGCGCCCGTGAGGCTGCCGGTTGAAATAAGCGTAATATCCTCTCCCTCGTTTATGAGGCGGCCCTTGCCTATAATAAAGGGCTCCTCCTCAAAAAGGCAGGGAATTTTGTTGTTGCCTATTCGCATATAGACCGGCCCCTCGTGCTCGAGCATGGCCGCCGCGGCCGAGCGAATCTCGCCGGGGTCCTGCGGCGCTATTATGCTCACGCCCGGTATCATGCCTATAATGGCGAAATCGTCCAGCGAGTGGTGGGTGGAGCCGAGGTCGCTGTAGCTTATGCCGGAATTGCGCCCGACAATTTTAACGTTCTGGCGCATATAGCCTATGTCGTTTCGGAACATCTCGTAGTTGCGCGCGCTCACAAAGGGCGCGATGGCGCAGAAGACGGGAATCTTCCCCGCCGTGGCGAGGCCGGCGGCTATGCCCGTAGCGCCCTGCTCCATTATCCCCAGCTCATAGTAGCGCTCCGGCGCGGCTTTCATGAAGTCTCCGAAGCCCGAGCTCTTGCCGGAATCGGCTGAGAGCACGACTATATCCTTATTCTTGAGCGCTATCTCAGTTACCGCCGCGCCGAAGGTCTTGCGCGGGTCGAGCATTTCTCCGAGCTTCATTTCGCGCACACCTCCTCAAGCTCCTTTATTGAGCGGCCTATTATCTCCTCGGCCTCGTCGAGCTCTTCGCTCGCGGGCTTCCAGTAGTGGAAGTCCACCTTGCCCTCGCCGAAGGGCAGGCCCTTGCACTTTACGGTGTGCGCTACGACGCAGCTCGGACGGCCCGCCTCAAAGGGCAGGGCGTCGAGCGCCGCGACTATTTCTTCCATATTGTTGCCGTCTATCTCGCGCACCGCC
>JAUNBN010000275.1 GCA_030527085.1 Oscillospiraceae bacterium | reverse complement strand
TCCGCCGCGAGCGCCAGCCGCGCGGGGCGGGAGATGAACCAGATAGGCGGGTGAGACCCTGCCGCCTTTTCTTTAGAATTAAATAAAGCGGGGAGCGTTTCATGGATAAAAACAGCGATTTTACGCACTTCAACAGCGAGGGCCGCGCCTATATGGTGGGCGTTGGAGAAAAGGACATAAGCGAGCGTCGCGCCGAGGCCGCGGCCAGGGTCTATGTGAATGGGGAGACCTTCGCGCTCATAGAGAGCGGCGGGCTTAAAAAGGGCGACGTTCTAACGGTAGCGCAGATAGCGGGCATTATGGGCGCGAAGCAAACGCCGCAGCTAATACCCCTCTGCCACCCCGTCGTTTTGAGCGGGGTCGATCTCAAATTAAGGCTGGACGCCGAGCGCCGCTGCGTGGACATACGCGCTTCAGTCGCCTGCGATGGGAAAACGGGCGTTGAGATGGAGGCGCTGACGGCCGCCGCGGCGGCCGCGCTGACGGTCTACGATATGTGCAAGGCCGTGCAGCGGGATATTGTAATTTCAGATCTGCGCCTCCTCAGCAAGAGCGGCGGCGCGCACGGCGACTTTTACCGAAAGGAAGAGGAATAATGAAATACACAGCGGCTGTCATAACTGTGAGCGACAAGGGCTGCCGCGGCGAGCGCGAGGACGCGAGCGGCCCGGCGCTGAGAACCCTGCTCGAGGAGGAGGGCTGGGAGGTAGTTTATACCGCTCTCGTGCCTGATGAGGCGGTTCGGATTAAAGAGCAGCTGGTAAAGTGCTCGGATGAGCTCGCCGTTTCGCTCGTCCTGACCACAGGAGGCACGGGCTTCTCCCCGAGAGATATAACGCCGGAGGCGACGCGCGAGGTACTCGAGCGCGAGACGCCGGGTATCCCCGAGGCGATGCGCGCTGAGAGCATGACCATAACTCCGCGCGGCTGCCTCTCGCGCTCGGCGGCTGGCATTCGCGCCCGCACGCTCATCGTAAACCTGCCGGGCAGCGAGAAGGCCGCGAGGGAGAACCTCATGGCGGTACTCGAGGCCCTGCGCCACGGCGCTCAGATGCTCGCGAGCGAGGGCTCCGCGGACTGCGCCGCGCCGCTCTCCCCCGCCGCAGAAGTGCCGGCGCCCTCCATGGACGAATGGCTGCGCGAGGCCAAATCTGCGCCGAACTCGGAGCTCTGCGGCATGTATCTCTTTCATAGAGGGCAGGTTCGCTCAACCGCCAAGGCTCAGGTCAGGGAGAACGCCGCGTCTAAACCGGTCGCCGGCCTGCTGCTCTCCCATGACGAAAAAAAGCTGAGCGCAGCGCTCGAGAGAGCGCGCGCCATGCAGGGCATATATTATGTCCGCGTCTGGCTCGCCGAGGGCGAGCTCGAAGTGGGCGACGATATTATGCAGGTGCTGGTGGGCGGCGATATACGGCCCAATGTCGTAGCCGCGCTCGAGGCGCTGGTCGATGAGCTCAAGACGAACTGTCTTGAGGAGACGGAGCTGTTTTAAAGCCTCTGATACAAGTATTTCGGGGCAGCGTTAAAGAGAGAGCAATGAGGCGTCCAAAAAGGCGATATGAATACAGCTCGGCTGCCGTTATATTGCGGCAGCCGAGCTGTTCTATGGATATAAAAGCAACACTGCGCCTCAACTGCACACAGGAGAAGATGCGTTGAGCCTATTATCGCCATCCGGTCAAAATTTCAAAAACTCGAAAGGCTTACAGGTAAAAAATCACCAGGGAAGCCGCTGTGGCGATAAATCCGAGCAGGTTGAAAATTCCTCCAAATCTGACGTAATCCTTGAACCTGTAGCCGCCGGCCGTGGTAAGAGTAATGGATCCGCAGGTTATCGGCGTGGCAACCGAAAGGTTAGCGC
>JAUNBN010000274.1:962-1883 GCA_030527085.1 Oscillospiraceae bacterium | reverse complement strand
GCCGCGCTCTCCTGCGTGCTGCTCAAAAACGAGGACGACATCCTCCCGCTCAAGGCGGGCGAAAAGATTGCCGTCGTAGGTCTCATGGCTGCCAAGCCGCGTTATCAGGGCGCCGGCTCCTCGCTCATAAATCCCACGCGCGTGGACAACGCTCTCGACGAGCTGATCGCCTGCGGACTCGACGTCACCTTCGTCGAGGGCTATAATCCCGACGGTTCCACCAACAGCCGCCTCATAACCGATGCGCGGGAAGCCGCCGAAAACGCGGACAAGGTCATATGCTTCATAGGTCTTCCCGATTCCGCCGAATCCGAGGGCTTTGACCGCTCCGATATGCAGCTTCCCGAGGGAATGCTGAAGCTTGTCGATTCGCTTCTCATGACAAATAAAAACACCGTCGTGACGCTGTCTCTGGGCGCCCCTGTGGAGCTGCCTTTTGCGCCCCGCGTCAAGGCTCTTCTGCTCGGATATCTCGGCGGTCAGGCCGGCGGCTCCGGCATGGCCGACGTTCTCACCGGCCGCGTCACTCCCGGCGGCAAGCTCGCCGAGAGCTGGCCCAAAAAGCTCGCCGACACGCCCTGCTTTAAATACTTTGCACCCAACCGCCGCAGCGTGGAATACCGTGAGGGACTTTATGTCGGCTACCGCTACTATCAAGCGGCGGCGCTGGAGCCAGCCTTTTGCTTCGGCGAGGGACTTTCCTACACGCGTTTTCGTATCGGCTCCTGCTCTGTCGATACCGCCAAGATAGACGACGAGGTAAACTTCAGCTGCATCATAGAAAATATCGGCGGCTGCAGCGGCTCCGAAACGGTCCAGCTCTACTCGGGTTACTCCTCGCTCGGCTACCGTCAGCTCGTCGGATTTGAGCGCGTTTACCTGCAACCGGGCGAGCGGCGCGCCGTAACAATAACCCTCAAG
>JAUNBN010000274.1:0-952 GCA_030527085.1 Oscillospiraceae bacterium | reverse complement strand
CTTCTGCTATTTCAATGTCGACACAGACAGCTTTGAAATTGCGAACGAGGATTACGAGCTGTGCGCGGGCTCCTCCTCCAAGGATATAGTCTTCACCTGTACCCTTCATCCGGAAAACGGCGTCGAGCCACCCTACTACATGGTTCGCCCCGAAGCGCCCTATGAAATGGACTACGAGCGTTTTGTGAAGCTTCTCGGCTTCACCCCCTCCGAGCCCAAAACGCGCCCCTTCACCCTTTCCAGCACCATAAGGGAGCTGCGCGCCACCTTTGCCGGAAAGCTTCTCTGGTCGCAGCTACAAAGCACGATCGGCGATATGCAGCAGGGTGCGAGCGAAAGCGAAAAGAATATGATGGAGCTTTCCCTTCAGGATACGCCTCTTCGCAACCTCGTCTCCATGTCCTCCGGACTGCTGCCACGTTCCGTTGCCGACGCCATAGTGCTGCTTGCCAACCGAAAGGTTTTTGCCGCCATCGGAGCGTTTTTCCGAAAAAAGTAGCGCATTTTTTCACATAAGCAAACCGCCCCGCCTTTTGACGGGGCGATTTGTATTTAACGCTCTATTTAATAATCCCGCAGCTCGTCGTACAGGTTTATCACCGTTATATTCTGCCTCTGCGCGTATTTCACGGTATTAAAGGTTCCTCCTGCGCTCCCCCTGCAAAAGCATATAAGACGTGAGGAGGAATCTACCATGAACTCGTTTCTCTTTCGATAGCAGGCGGGCGAATAGTCCTTTTCGAGCGTAACCACTTTATCGGCGTCTTCGATTATTCGGCGGTAGCGCGCTTTATAGGCGTCGGTATAGTCCCGCTCCTGCCCTTCGAAGGGCACGGCGCAGTGAAGCTTCACACCGTATTGCTCCCGCAGGGCAAGCACCGCCTCGGCACAGTATATGTCAAAGCCCATGGCCATGCCGGATATGAAGACCTTAAAGCCCTCCGCACAGGCG
>JAUNBN010000273.1 GCA_030527085.1 Oscillospiraceae bacterium | reverse complement strand
CCGCACATCGGGCAGAACTTCGCCGTCTCGTTCTTTTCAAAGAATATCTCCCCGCCGCAGCTGTCGCATTTCGCGCAGGCGACGCCCGTGAGCGCGGACGATGAGCGCTCGCGCACACGGTAGTCGTTTATGCTGTATTCCTCGACGCTGTCTTTAAGGGGCTTTACCTCGCAGACGCCGCCGCAGGATTTGCATTTAAAAGCGCCGCTCTTTATATCGTAGGCTACCACGCCCCCGCAATTGGGGCAGCGCGGAGCGCCCTCGCCTGCGAGAGACCGGACGGCGGCCTTAGCTGAACTCAACTTATGCCACCTCTGCTGGGGGTTTTTTTATTTTCCAAGACGCGCCTTGAGCGCCGAAAGCTCGTCGTCAACCGTGGCGGCCGAGGGCTGCTCGCTGACGTTGTACTTGGCCTTGAGAGCGTCCATGTCGTACTCGCTGTTGAGCTCCTGGTTGAGCTGGGCCTTCGCGTCTGCCGCGTCTATGCGTTTCTGAACCGCGTCGGCAAGCTCCTCGTAGGCGGTGAAGGAATAGGTGGTCGTGCCTATCTTTTGGGAGAGCTCGTTCATCTTCTCGGTCTGCTCGGCTACGCTCAGCTTGGAAATGAGCTCCTGCAGCTTCGCGTCGGCCTCCTGGATGTCGCCGGTGAGCTTCTTTGTCATCTCGCGCATACGGTTTGAATTGGCGCGCGCCTGCTCGTAGACCTTCTCGGCGTCGGCCTTCTTCTCCAGCATGGAGTTCTTGGCCTCGAGAAACTTCTTGGCGTCGCCGTCGTTGCCCGCGAGCACGGCCTGCTCGGCGTACTTCTGGAGCTTGTCTATCTCGTCCTGGCAGGCGTCCACCTTGCGGGCAGCGGCCATCTCGTCGGCTATAACGCCGGCGGTCTCGGCCTTGACCTCCTCGAGGTTGGCCTTGGCCTCGCGCAGATAGTTTTCGAGTATCTTGTCGGCGTTTTTGGCCTCCGCCTTCTCAAGCAAGGCGTTTATATTGGCTGTCATTATGTCCTTGAATCTGGAAAGTATACCCATTTATCAAAACCTCCGTTGATTGGCGCTTTTTTGCGCCTGCCCTAATTATAGTTTAACTATATACAAAAATCAATGTGAGCGGCGAGATTTGTCGGCCCGCCGCGATTTTCGTCCACCGGCAGCAGCCAAAAGCGTGTGCTTGATTCTGTCTTCCCCCCGCCTTTCGGCGGGGGGAAGACAGCAAAAAATCCGCGCAGCGGGACACTTCCGCGTCCTTCGCGGTGTTTACAAAACCCTTTAAGTAGTATAAAATGAATCTGTATAGACAGAAATCAACACAAGCGGTGGTAGTCGATGAAGATTTGCAGCAAGTGCGGGCACGCGCTTAGCGACGAAGAGAGCAGCTGTCCCTACTGCTTCGCCGAACATCTCGATAAGAGCTCCAATGAGAGCGACGCGCTATTGTCCGCGGTGCTCTATTCGCCTACCGAGGAAATAGAGAGCGGCGATATAGAGGCCGCCCTTGAGGCGGTGGACACCGAGCTCTCAGACAACTACGACTTCCCCGAGCCCCCCGAGGAGCAGCCCGAAGACGAAGCGCCCAAGCAGGCCGCTCAAAGCCCCGAAGGTAAAGCCGCCGAAGATCCCGCGGGCGAAAGCAGTCCGCAAAGAAAGGGCTTCAGGGAGAGCTCGCAGGGCGAGCTCGAGGCCCGCGTTCGCGACTTTGTGAAGCTTGACGGCGCGCGCGACGAGTCCGTGGTTGCCAGCAAGCTGGGCATCTCGCTTGTAGTCATGATAGTTGCCGCCGTTCTGGTCTTCGCCGTGGTCTGCCTTGTTCGTTATATGCGCGCTCCCGAGGCCACCGACAGCCAGCTTCTGCTCGAATACATAAGCGGCCGCTGGCTCTCCGAGCCCTTTACCTACGCGGACGA
>JAUNBN010000272.1 GCA_030527085.1 Oscillospiraceae bacterium | reverse complement strand
AAGGGCCCCCGTTTCTGCAAGGGCGCTCTTTAAAGAGCTCGCCTCCTCCCTGCCGGATTTCGGCGAGGGGATAAATCTCAGTTTTAAAAGCGCGGATATCAGTGTTCCGGCGGACAGGGTGCTGCTCGACGACCTGCTGCGCAATCTCATACTCAACTCCGCCGCCGCCTGCGGAGCTCGGGGCAATATAAGAGTAACATGCAGCCCGCAAAACAAAAGCGCGCGCTTTTGCGTGAGCGACGACGGCTGCGGCCTTACACCTGAAGAGCTCGAGCGCGTCTGCGAGCCCTTCTACATGACTGACAGCTCCCGCTCAAAGCGCGGCGGCGGGCTGGGACTGGCGCTCTGCGACCGAATAGCGAAGCTGCACGACGCAGCGCTCGAATTTGTAAGCGAAAAGGGCGAGGGCACAAGCGTGAGCTTCTCCCTGCCGCTCTATAAGGAGGAAATATGAATAAAAGACTTATTATACGCTCCGCTTTCGGTCTCATATTCTGTCTCGTCTTTGTGGCGCTGACGCTTCTCGCTCCCAAATACGCAGCAAGGCTGGCCGACGAGGGTCTGCTTCCCTCCGCCATTGAGGCGGATAGGTACTCCCCGCGCGAGGGAGTGCTTGAGCCCAGGGGCCTTGCCTTCAAGGCCGCCCGCGCGCTGTATATCTCAAGCGTCCACAGCATACCCGCGGAAATCCCGCTTGCGTCCGAGCTGGCCCAAACCGATATGCAGCCAGAGCTGGACGCTCTCAAGGCAGCGGGAGTGGTTCCGGAGAACTGCGGACTTGAGGGCAGCGAAGCCGAAAATGTTTGCTATCTCACTCTCGACCCCCTAACGAGGCTTGCCACCTTTGTCGCCTGGTATGGGCGGAATCAGGACACGGGAGAAGAGATTTTGGTCGATACAAACGAGCTTATCTATTCATATATCGGCTATCTCGGCTTGCAGAACGTGACGGACTGGTCGCGCACGGAAGCTCCCGGCGGGGTGTACCTCTACTCGCCCGCGACGCGCGTCTGCATTTTTTCTTCCTCCATGGGAGAGCTCGCCAGACATGTGCAGGCTCTCTCACGCAGCCCTCAGGAAATGGCGCTGGAGCTCGAACGCGCGGGCGGCTATTCGCAGACGGCGGATTAGCCTCTTGCGGCTTAATAACTTGAGGCTAAAAAGCGCCCTCTCGGGGAGTAAATCCCATGAGGGCGGTACCCCAAAAGCGGGTATTTGAGACTGCCTTCCCCCCGCCGGAGGCGGGGGGAAGGCAGTAAAAAGCGCGCAATGGGGGCACTCTCCCCCAAGAGGGCGCGCTTTCAATTTTTAGAGGATGTTGTATGATGGTCTTCTCCGTTAAATGCCTTCATCAGCAGAGGGGTATTAATCCTCTGTTTTACTGCCATAGTTCTGTCCTTGCATGGTTACCTCGGCGGGTTGTTCTTCGGCATATTTCGGTACTGAAGCGGCGCCTCTACCGCTTCCATGAAGCGGGCGTGAGAGCGAGCAGCAGGGGGAATATCTCCAGCCTGCCCAGCAGCATATTCAGCGAAAACACCAGCTTTGAAAAGTCGCTGTAGCCGCCGTAGTTGCCCGTCGCGCCCACGACCTCGAGTCCGGGGCCTATGTTGTTGAGGGTGGCTATTACGCCGGAGACGTTGCTCGTAAAGTCGTAGGTGTCCAGAGAAATGAGCAGCGTTGAGGCTATGAACACCAGCACATAGGTTATAAAGAAGGTAAAGGTCAGCCTTATAACGGAATCGTCCACACGCCGCCCGTTGAAGGTCACTACGGAAACCCCGCGCGGATGAACGAGCTTTCTTATCTCGTTTCTCGCGCCCTTAATCAGAATCAGTATGCGCGAGACCTTAATGCCGCCGCCGGTGCTGCCCGCGCAGGCGCCGACAAGCATCAGCATAAACAGCAG
>JAUNBN010000271.1 GCA_030527085.1 Oscillospiraceae bacterium | reverse complement strand
CTATCCGCTGCTGCTGGTATTCTCCCTTTTGATAGGCTCGATAGACAGCGTCTACCGCGTCGCCTACGACAGCTTTTACCCGAATGTGATACCCGCGGGCTTTTACAGGCAGGCCTATTCCGTCTCCAGCATGCTCGACCCGCTTTCGCTGGCTATGGTACCCGTGGCGGCCTATGTCTACACAAACTTCGGCATTGTGCCGCTGCTGCTCTTCAACGCCTTGAGCTTTTTTACGGCGGCCGTTTTTGAAACGCGCATCAAGGCAAAGGAGAAGTATGTCGAAAAAGAGGAGGGCTCCGCTTCTCTGGGCGGCTACAATCAGAGATTTAGGGAGGGTATGGAGTACATACGCTCCGAAAAGGGCCTGCTGACGATAACCGTGCTCTTCAGCTTGATAATGTTCTCAGGCGGAGCGGACACGCTCGTTATGCCCTACTGCCGCAGCGCGCCCGATATCGGAATATACGGTTACTGCATAGCGATGGGCGGCTTTATACTGGGCAGGCTCTCCGGCGGAATGGTGCAGTACCGCCTTACCTACCCGAGGGATAAGAAGTACGCTATTTCCGTCTGCGTCTATATCGTACTCGCCGTCCTCAACGCCCTCTACCTCTGGACGCCGCTGCTGCCGCTGACGATACTGCTCTTTGTAATTGGCATTCTGGGCGTTACGAGCTACAATATACGAATAGCCGCGACGCAGAGCTATGTTCCGGACTCAAAGCGCGCGCGCTTCAACGGAGTCTTTCAGATGCTCAACAACCTGGGCTACATAGCAGGGCAGCTCTCGGCGGGCGCTTTAGCGGAGGCTGTCCCCCACAGAGCCGTGCTGAGCGCCTTTTATCTTGTTCAGCTGCTGGCGGTTTTTATCGTTCTGCTGCCGCGCAGCGCTTATGTCAGATCGATTTACAATCAGGAGCTTTGAGAGGGGAGCGGCCAAAATGGCTCAAAACCGTGTTCCCCCGACTTCGGCGGAGAACACGCTTTTATCGGAGGAAAAATGAAGTTTATATCCTGGAACGTCAACGGCTTCCGCGCCGTTTTGAACAAGGGCTTCGCCGAGTTCTTCGAGAGTGCCGGCGCCGATATATTCTGCATTCAGGAGACCAAGATGCAGGAGGGGCAGGCCGATTTCGCGCCGCTGGGCTACAGCGCCTTTTACCACAGCGCCATAAAAAAAGGCTACTCCGGCGTGGCGACCTTCTGCAAGCGCGAGCCTCTCTCTATTGAGACGGGGCTGGGCGGCTTTCACGCCGACGAGGGCAGGGTGCTCACGCTCGAATACGAGAGCTTTTACATAGTGAACTGCTACACGCCCAACGCCCAGCCGGAGCTCAAGCGGCTGGCCTACCGCATGGAGTTTGAGGACGCGCTGCGCGGGCATCTGGTAAAGCTCAAGCTCAAAAAGCCCGTTATAATCTGCGGCGACCTCAACGTAGCTCACGAGGAGATAGACCTCAAAAACGCGAAGCAGAACATAGGCTCACCCGGCTTTTCCTACGAGGAGCGCGGCAAGCTCGACGAGCTGCTCGCCGCGGGCTTCACGGACAGCTTCAGGCTGCTTTACCCCGAGCTCGCCGGGGCCTATTCCTGGTGGAGCTACCGCAGCAACGCGCGCGCCAACAACGCGGGCTGGCGCATAGACTACTTTTTAGTCTCGAGCGAGGCGGCGGACAGGATACGTTCTGCCGAGATATATTCCGATGTTTACGGCTCCGACCACTGTCCGGTGGGGCTTGAAATAGAGCTTTAAAGGCTATATGGCCTAAGTGTTCCGGCACGACTGAGCTTACTTGTTTAGGGTGTCTCCCACCGCCGAAGGCGGGGGGAGATACCCTAAATTAATAACCTGAACTGCTTAGCAAACAGCCAAAGTTCGCGGGCTTATCAAGCCTCGGGGAGAGCTTTGGAAT
>JAUNBN010000270.1 GCA_030527085.1 Oscillospiraceae bacterium | reverse complement strand
GAGGCCGTTCAACGCGCCGCGCACAAAGGCGTCGAAGACCTCGACGCCGCGCAGCTTCGCGTAGAGCACAGAAAGCCCCATTGCCAGAGGCACTACCCAATCGCCTATTTTCACTGCCGCTTCCTCCTTAAGAGACGGTTTAACAGCTTGGCTGAAAACAGCGCGACGAAGAGCGCGGCCGCAGAGGTGAGCCAGACTGAGACTATTATGTCGAGCGGCGAGGCGCTTCCCGCCTGAGCGCGGATAGCCGCGGCGGTGGTCGGGACGAGCTGGAAAGAAGCGGTGTTCAAAACCGTAAAGCTTATCATGTAGTCGCTGGCCGCTTCGGAGTTTTTGTTTATTCTGTCGAGTTCGCTCATGGCCTCCAGCGCCATAGGCGTTGCCGCCGAGCCGAGTCCTATAATATTCGCGACTATATTCATGGACATGCTCTCGACAGCCTTTGGACTCTCCTTCTCAAGACCTGCGAAAAGCCAGCCTGTAACCGGCTTCATAAAGCGGGCCAGAGAGCGGCTGAGACCGCTTTCCTCAACGGTCTGCATTATCCCGCACCATACCGCCACCGAGCCCGCAAGCTGCAGACAGAACTCCACAGCCTCGGCTCCGCTGGAGAGCGCCGCGGTTGAAAGCTCGCCCATTCGTCCCAAAAGCGCCGCGAAGAGCGTGGAGAGGGCTATAAGGGCTGAGAGGATCCAATTCATCATAGTTGCAAGCACCTCATTAATAATAAGCGCCTAAACCTCAGGATATTCTCAAACAAAAAGGAGCAGGTGATGAAAATAGTAGGAATAGTAAGAGAAATAGACAAACTGGGCAGGATAGTAATACCCGTAGAGTATCGCGCCCAGCTCGGCATAGCCAGCGGCGACCCGGTGGAGATAAGCGCCGAAAAGGACAGGATTATAATAAAGCGCTATACCCCCTCCTGCGTCTTTTGCAAGAGCGAGCGCAGCACCCGCGAGTTTATGGGCCGCTCGGTCTGCGAGAACTGCCTTAAAAAGCTTAAAAACAACGAGTTTGACGAAGCTGCAGAGTGATAAGCCTGTGAGTCACTCCTTGTACATAATTCTGAGCCATGCGTCTGACGCGTGGCTTTTTGGATTCTTTACAAAATAGTTACAAACCGTTATTTTTCAGTTTTTCTTTCGCGCATATACTCTGAACGTACCAAGGATAACTCCCGAGATTAAACAAAAGGCCGCTGCCCGCCCTGGGTTGAAACACAGGAACCTTCCCTTAAGAGGCAGACTACAAACAACACCGAGCCGGTGATGACGCTATAAAAAGGGGCGGCTTTCGCATTTAGCGGGAGCCGCCCCTTCGAACGTAAAAACATACGCAAAAGACCGTTTCGAAACGCTGCGAAATGAGGGCTCTGCTCCCGAAGCCCTCCGGGAGCGGCATAAGGCGTGTAGAATTCGTAATCCCCCGCTCCAGGCGGGGGAACCTACAGCGAAAATCCCGCGCGGGTGGGACACTCCCGGCCTGCTCCCTCGACTTGAAAAATATTTTCGTTTGTAGTATCATATATTGAACTTTGAGATGCTTTCGCATCGCTCCGCAGCTTGAGCGCCCGCTTCCTTTGAGCGCGATTTGGGAGATTCTTAATGAAGAAAAGTTTTATTGCTTTTATAATATTGACTCTGCTTTTATTTTCACTCGCCCCTCTCGCCTATGCCACCGACAGCGCTGTAGACCTCTCCGAGGGCGGGGGCGTTGCCGCGCGCCTGTCTCATATCGAGAACGAGGCGGGATATCATGTCGGCACGGCCGAATACAACTGCTACCTATTTGCAAAGCGCGTCTTTGTAAAGCTCTTTGAATACGGCGACGACAACCCCAACATCTCCTACCACGGCGACTACGACCCCGCAACCTACACCACCCAACTTGTGGGCAGGCTCTACACCGCCTACCGCTGCTCTATTGACGGCT
>JAUNBN010000027.1 GCA_030527085.1 Oscillospiraceae bacterium | reverse complement strand
CCGCCCTGCTTTATCTTTTCAGCCAGCAATACACTCAGTCAAAGCCATCGCTTTGCTTCTGCATAAGCTTTACCTCTCATCAACACAAAGTAGCTGAGCATACATTAATCCCGTGCTCGGCCTTTATTTCTACGTTCCCCACATTCTCAAACGGCCCCAGCCGCAGTTTGTGTTTATTCAAGAAGCCGGGCTTCGCGCCTTTCAGAAAGATGCTCCTTCTCTCGTCCGGGTTTTCCTGTATCTTGTAATAGGCTCCTTCCTCATATTCTTCGTCTTCCTGCCCCTCCTCAAACAGCTTGTCGAAGCGGCGTTCTCTGCACAGATAGGTCCAGAGAAGGTGCTGGCCGTCCGGGCCGGAGTAGCTGCAATAGTGGTCCGTTGTTACGTCGCCCGAGAGAGAGCCGCCCATCATATATATTACTGCCTCAGGATAGGCCTTCATCCCGCAGATATCTTCCAGCCGGTTCCTGAAATCCCGCTGCAGAAACTGCACTCCGGCGCCCTCGGGCGCCATGGGTTCTCTTTCAAAATCCTTGTTACGCCCAAACACCTCTGTGAGATGCGCGCGGCAGTATTCCGTAATCCCTCTCTGTCCGAGCGGTTTAGCCGCGTCCAGAGCCTTGGAAACAACCGGCATATTCGCCAGCTTATCCGGGCTGTACCTCTCAGCTAACAGGTCGAAGCGCATATGCAGCAGCCGGCCCGCATAAGCGAACATCGGGTGAGTGTAGTCATGCGTGGCTCCCGCGCGGTCCGGCTGATATATTTTCAGCGTCACATGGCTGTAGTCCTGCTCGTCAAATACGAGGTCGTTCCACCTCAGGTGCGCCGCCTGTGAGGAGGAGAGTCCTCCGTCCCCTATGAGCAGTATGGCCATGCATCTGCCGTCCTCGAGCCTTTCCTTCAAAATGCCCAGGGATTTAAGCTTGCTCTCCTTGTCAAAGACCTTCTGCTCGCCCGTGGCCTTCTGCAGCCTTGCCGTATTCCCTCGCTTCTTTTTTGGAACCTGTTTTTTTCGAAACTCAGTAAAGGGATTGTCTCCCACGCAGGCTCCCTTGCTCTTGCAGAAGTCCCAAAACCGCCCCATAAGCTGCACGTCCTCCAAAGCGTCCGAGCCCAGCTTCTGCCAGCTCTTGCGTATATCCGTTACGCTTATCTTGCCAAGGGGCTTGTTGTCGAACAGCGAACAGACGTACTTCAGTTTCCTCTTCTGATCGGCCCGGTATTTCTTCGACAGCGACCTCATGTTCAGAAAGGGGCCGTTGTATGCCGTAAACGCCCTCATAGAGTGCATATTCAGCAGGCTCGCGCTGTCCCTCGTCTGACTTGTGAGAGTCCTCTCATACTTCGCGTAAAGCTCCGCCGCCTTTCGCTCTACCTTTTCGCGCAGCTCCTTCCTGTCGCCGGTGCGCAGATACAAATCTATAACATCCAGCGTTTTGCCCACAGGCGAAAGCACGCTCAATTGCCCCTTGCGTTCATAGCGCGAGCCCGACTTCTGCTCGTTCGCCGTGAACTTGAACTCAATGTCGTTGTACCAGAAGCTTCCGTGAACGCCCTTCTTTACTCCGGTGTTCTCCGCGAGGGCGGAGCGAGGATCGCTCCACCCGTTCTTAAGTATACTCTTCATTTCTTTCTCCTTTCCTTACGGATTGTTTCAGGTTTGTTTTCTTCCTTTGAATCCTCATACGCCCTGCCTATAACGGGCCGGAGGACTCGGTCGCTCCCGTCATCTATTTCCTCAAGCAGAATACACTCGAGAATGTCTGCGCCCGGAGGCAGACGTATTTCTATTTCATCTGCGGGCTCAAGCGCCTCAACTATGAGCTCCATGATGCGGCGGTTCCCGTCCTGCGGCGTCCGGAACAGTACGCCGGCCGCTGCCTTGCAATGGAAGGGCGTACCCTTGTCCGAAAGAGTTACTGGGCAGACCTCCGGGCTCAGAGAGAACTCGGGCATGAAGATATATCTCTCCATTTCCCCGACAATCCTTGCCTGTGCGTCCGGAGACTGGAAGTCGGTCTGGCCCTTCGTCTTCTTCTTGTGTCCGAGCAGGTAATCCACAGTCGCCTTGCTCATGCCGCAGTGACATAAGAACCGCGTAGCTAAATCCCTTCTCAGCACATAGGCGCCCGTGTCAATCATGCGCTCCAGATGCGGCTCAGTACGCTTGAGCTCGTCAAACTGCTTCAGCATGAACTCGCTGCACCCACAGGCTTTGAGCGAGAAGTGAACATAGGCGGACAGCTCCTCCGAGCGCATAAAGTCCCTGGGCTTATCTCTGTGAGCGACGAAGGGCAGGGCGCAGATTTCTTCCGCCGTATACCCTTGCCGCTCGAGGTGTGTTACGGCCCTGCGGTACAACACGAGGAAGATGTACTGCAGCTCAATGCAGCGGTAGGCCGCGTCGCTCTTCAGTATATCCACCGCCTTGCCGCGCTTTATCTGACGCCGCACAAGGCAAACCGCGTATGTGCCGCAGTCAATAATATCTCCAAACAGCACGGCGGCGGCCTCAGACGTTCGCAGGCCTCCGAACTGCATGAGGGCCTGGCCGTGGGCGAATCCATCGTCCGCGTCGGCGCTCATGACCCTTTTTGCCATCGCGCGGCGCACCTCGTCCGGCAGGCACTTTATCTGCTCTCTCCGGGTGCTGCTGCGCGGTCTTACCGGCTCAAAGCTGAGCGGCATGAGCCCCGCCTCGGGCACGGCGTTGACCAGAGCATTGTACACCCGAAAGGCGCCCTTAAACTGCCCCGCGACGCTCTGCTCCACAACAGGCGGCGACCCCGTGCCCTTAGCGCTGTCCAGAACCTTTTGAACGTGTCCGTCCACAAGGCTCTGGATGCCCGCGTCGGTAAAGGCGGCGCCGCTTTCAAGAATGCGGTCGAGCCCGGGAACTAGCGCGTTCTCAAAGAAGGTGACATAGCTGCGAAGCGTGCCGTCGCTCCAGCATAGAGGGCAGACGCTCCCATAAAGAGAGAAGCGCTCTTCGCAGCCATATGTATCTCCGAGGAAGTCTCGTAAGGCCTGCGTTACCGGACCCTCGGAGTTCTTCCTCTGTTGCTTTCGTTCCGTGGTCTTGCTTCTGAGCCTTTCGGCGAGCTTCGCGGCCAGGTATCTGCACTGCGCCTCGACGTCCGCCGTGGAATCCACTTTCCGGGTAATCTCCCTGCAATCCTTGACACGAGAATGCGTGTCTGCATCGATAAGGTAAGCCTTGAGCCTGTGCGAGCCGTCATTGTATGTGCGGTGTACGATATGCGCAAGGTATCCCTTTATCCCGCTGGGGATGTTAATGCTTTCTTTCCTCTCTATATACCTCTTAGCTGAGGTCTTCTTTCCTTTCATTGCCTGTCGCCGCAGCCGCGTCCGAGATGTTACGTCCTGCAAAAATCTCAGTAATTCGCGTACCGTTCGAGCCTGTATTGTGCTGTTCCAAATTTTCTTTTTTCATAGCATATACCTCCGTATATTTAAAGAAAGCTTGGACGTGCTGCGGGCAGGTGATGAAAGGGGAGAAAGAAAAATATACACAAAAAAGGAACAACCGATAAACTCGGTCCCTCCTGAAATCCCTCAAATGAGGCCTTGCCCCGCAGATTGGGCATATTCAACCTTGCTCAACTATCTATGAGTAAGGTAATACTGTGAATGTTAAAAGCGCGTGGGCTTGCAGGCATTGCCATACAAACCATGCTCAAAAAGGAAAAAAGACCCCCTTGGAGCCTTAAAAATGAGATGCGCAAAAAAACACGCTGCACTGCCTTATGGAGTGCTTTAAAAACTTTCGTGTCTATATTGTATCATTGTTTTGGTGTAAAGTCAAATATTTGGCACAACTTTTTTTGCGGATAGATTTTGTCTGTTTTTTGCATATGCCTATATGCTCGGAGCACTCCGTCTTGAAATAAATATGAAGGCCTTGAAATGCTGCCATATGGTAAATACAATATATAGAAGATGAAGCAGAGAGAGGTCGTAAATATCCAAGAGATAGAAGAATATTTAAATGAGCGTGATATTCCGTGCGCGAATCACAAGCGCCTGCTTTGTAGCCTCGCCTGCAATCTCGCTGTCGCTGTTATGGAAATGACGGCGGCGGTCATGAGCTGGCGCAGACACGGTGCGGGAATGTTCCTGTATTATACCGAGGACAGCAATCTCTTCACCCTTGTTGTCTGCGCTGTCTGCTCCGCCGGTATTGTTTATGCCCTCGTAAAGAAAAAGGAGCTCCCCAGGTGGATGCTCACACTCAAGTATATAGCCGCCTGCTGCCTTGCGCTTACCTTTATCGTCGTCGTTTGCGTGCTCGCCCCGATGATAGGCGGGCTTGAGGGTTATAAGATAATGCTGCTCAGCGATTCGATGCTGTTCATGCATCTGCTCTGCCCGCTGCTCGTGCTCTTCTCCTTCCTGTTTATCGACGAGGGAACTCTGCCCAGGAGGGCAGCGCTCTATGCGCTTATCCCGACAGCCCTGTACGCGGCCATAGCCGTTGCTTTGAATATCTGCGGGATTATAAGCGGTCCCTATCCGTTTTTGATGGTATATGAACAGCCCTTGTGGGCGTCCGTACTGTGGGGCGCCGGCATTCTCGGCGGCTCTTATCTTTTCGCCCTTCTGCTCGCGAGAATCAAGAAGGGGCGGCAAAGCTTCAGATAAGGAGAGCGAAGCGTGGAAAACAGGTACTACGCCAGCCATAGATGGCAGACTCGTCTTTCAGGAATTATATGCGCGAGAGCGCCGAAAGCGGGTCAGCCCACGAGATACCTGTATTCTATATATACGGTTTCATCGTTTTCCAAAGTAAAGGTCAGCTTCATATCCTCCTGAGAATACTCAAGCAGGTCTCCGTCCGCCCCGTTCTTTCCGTAGGCCGCTTCAATCTCGCTTCCCGAGCTGCCTATCATAATGCCCTTATCGGTTTCAACGGTATCATCGAGAAGCGAAACTGAGAGCACGTTTTCCCCATCCGCGCCGGGGTAGGTGACGAGTTCGAAGCCGGGATAGGAATAGGTTATATCCACTCCCTGTCCCGCGCAGCTCTCCGCCTCGAACTCCGAGATGGGTTCTCCCAGAGCGGCAATAATATCCGCCGCGGGCGCGCCCATGCTTATGCTGACGCCATTATACTCGAACACATAACCCGATGTTGAGTTCTCCTGTCCTGTATCCGGCGCCGGTTCCGTCTGCGAATCTGTAAGAGCCTGAGGCCCTGTGCTCGCGCTCACAGCCTCGCCCCCGCAGGCGCTCAGGCACAGGACCGCCGCGGCTAAAATCAACAGCTTTTTCATAGTAATTTCTCCCTTGTTATTTATTCTTCCGGCGGTCTGCCGCCGTAGTTTATCAAATATCCGTATTCGGCCAGCTCCGCAAGCTGGTCCTGTTTCATCCGGTCGTAAAACGCCGCCCTGCCGCTCCATGCCGCAGAGAGCGCCGCATCATCCCGCCCGTCCGATACGGAAGTTTCTTCAATCAGCCAGTTTCCGAACCAGGCGGAGAGTTTTTCCGCTCCCGAAAGGTTGAGGTGCAGGCCGTTATCATAGGTATCGGTGCTCATATCTATTCCCGTCTCGTTTCCGAGATTGAGAAAATTGATATAAGTCAGGCCGTGCCGGGCCGCATAGTCAGACGCCTGTTTATCCCATTCGTCATACCAATGCGGATAGGCGCTGGGAGCCTTGATGAGCACGAGCCGTATCCCTCTTTCCTCGCAGAGCTCGCGGAGCATGTCGAGGTATTCTAGGGCTTTTTCAGAGAAGGTATAGTCGGCAAGCGGCTTTACCGCCGGGAGCGTTTCCAGAGGGCGTGTATCGACCCGCATCAGATATCCGTTATGAGATACTTGTCTGCTGCCGAAAAAGTATTTAAAGTCGTCTCCGGTCAGGCTCTGCCATCGCGAGTGGTAACGGAATATGGGGAATATATAGCTCAGCAGCGATTCTTCCTCTGTCATAGAGGCTCTCGCGCAGCGCAGCTTTGTAAGAGACAGCCTCATCCCGTCTATATTCATTCTGTTGTAGGCCTCGCTCGCGGCTTCGCCGTCTTTAAGCGCCAGGACGTTCAAAACAACGACCTTCGGCGTCTCGTACTTTAAGGCGTCCTCCAGCAGATAGTACGATTGCCAGAGCCTCTGCTCCGGGCCGCCGCGAATACAGCTCGTTATCCCGTATTGGCGCCAGAGCACTACCGGAGAAAAGCTCTCGAAAACCTCGCAGTCCCCAAAAAACAACACATCGTTGCCGCCGGCGTCTTCGTAATACTCGCCGCTCAGCGCTCCCTCGAAGGGAAACGAAGCGTATTTCGGCATTAGCAGGCGGGAGAGCGCGAGAAACAGAGCTATAAAACACAGCGCGCAGGCCAGTGCGGTTCTTATTCTCTTTTTCATATCCCCACTCAAAATCCGTTATAAATGAACTGCGAGGAGTCATAGCCTATTCCATACGACCCGAACACAATAACAAACAGAAGAAGCAGCATCGCCGCAAAGGCACTGAAAACCGGACTCTTTGCGCTCAGCTTTTTTCTCACCTCTCCAGTTTTTCCCGAAAACCCCGCTATAGCGAACAGCGCGCAGGCCAGAGCCACGACGATGTAGTCCGAGGCCGCCGGGCCCAGGCTTGTCAGCGTTTCGAAAAAGGAGCCGGCAATCGCCGGAGGGGCAAAAAGCGAAGCGAACATTCTGAAAGTTGTAGAGGCCTCGGAAAAGCAGTCAAAGACCTGAATGCAGCTCATCAGCAAAAAGGTGCGGACGACGCAGAAGGCCTTATACCAGCTTTTTTTATTGAGGCCCCAGCGCTTGTGAAAGGCCGCGTAGCGCGGCTTCAGGTTGAGCGTCGCGACTATTATAAGGCCGTTCAGCAGCCCCCATACGATGTATCCTGACTTTGCGCCGTGCCACAGTCCCGTCAAAAACCATACGAGCAGCGTTACCGCGGATACGTTTATACTGCTGACTGTTCGTGGAGAGAAGCTGCGCGAAAGCTTCTTCGTTATACCGCCCATGAATCTGGAAGCGGAGAGCGGGTAGAACACATAATCCCGGAACCAGGTTCCCATTGTGATGTGCCAGCGGCGCCAGAATTCGGAGATGCTCGCCGCGAGATAGGGCCGGTCGAAATTCTCCGCCGTTTCAACACCGAAGAGCTCGGAAACGCCCAGCGCTATATCTATTCCGCCCGTAAAGTCCGCGAAGAGCGTAATCATATAAAACAGCATGAGCACGGCGAAATATATGCCCGTATAGATCTCCGGCTCGGCCGAGAGCGCCCTTACTGCCGGCATCAGCCTGTCGGCCACCACGAGCTTTTTGAAAAATCCCCAGATAATCCGCCACAGCGCCGAGGCCGTCCTTTCAAATTCGAAGGGCCTCCCCTCAAAGAGGCTCGGGCTGATGTCCTTGAAGCGGCTTATCGGCCCCTGAACAAGTTGAGGAAAAAAGGACACAAAGAGCGCGTACTTGAAAATGTTTTTCTCCGCTTTACAAGTGCCTCTGTAAACGTCCGTGACATACCCGATGGTTTTCAGGGCGTAAAAGGATATACCCATGGGGAAAAGCAGCGAAATCGGTGAGGAAAAGGCGGCCGAGAGCTTCAGGGTGAGCAGCAGTCCCGAGACGATAAAAACGCACAGAGCGAGCGGCAGCGCGGCCCTGGGCTTTCTGCCGCGCTCGAGAAGGCCGCCCACGCCCCGGGCGAAGAAATAAGTTAGGGCTGTAACCGCGCTTATGTATACAAGGCAGTAAAACCCGGAAAAAGCGTAAAAAACAAAGCTTCCCGCCAGGAGAACCGCCCATCTCGCCTTTTGCGGCGCGGCGGAGTAAATCGCCGAGAGCGCCAGCAGGAAGAGAATAAACCCGAAAGATGTGAAAAGCATTATTCTTTATTTGGAAAGACGCTCTACAAGCGCCGTGAGTGCCTCGAGCGAGTTGAAATTCTCCGGCACTATCTCGTTTGCGGGAATGGAGACCCCGAACTCTCCGCTCAGCGCGCCGAGAATGGTGACGATGTCAAAGGAGTCGAGCACCGCGTCGTCTATGAGCGTGGTGTTCGCCTCCAGGTCGATTTCGGGGTGGAGCCCCATGATTATTTCAGCAATTTTCTCTTTCATAATTCCTCCTTGTCTGTTTAGGGCTGATATTCTTCCGTTGACACTTCGGGCAGAAGCGTTTGGTCGTAGGTGTAGAAGTTGGGCAGGCCCATCCCCCTGTATATCCATGAAGCGTAGTTTGCCATCTGGGCGTCCGTCCACATCATGCAGTTCGCGTCGTAGCCGTTGAAGCTTATTCCCGCGTCGTAGTGATACCACTTTCCCTCATACTGAACTAAGAGCCAGTAGTGGTCGCTTATTCCCCCCGTCCGCTCCACGGGCAGGGTTTCAAATCCGCACCTGTCGAGCAGCGCGCGGGCCGTGGAGTAGTAGGTGTAGCAGTCGCCGGAGCGGCGAGAAAGTCCGAAAAACGCTCCCTTTCTCCAATCGGACTTGTCCGACCAGCCGCTGTAGTAAATATTGCGCTTGACATAGAAGAAAACCGCTCTCAGCTTTTCGTCATCAGTCATATCCGGGCTTATTATTCTGGAGAGCGTTTCGTCCAGCATCTCGTTTAGGATTTCGGGAGAATACCCGTCCTCGTCCGACTCTACGACAGTAACCGTTATGCTGTTTGTTGCCTCGTTACCGGCCGCGTCGCGCGCGGTGTATACAACGGGATACTCGCCGTCCTCCTTCAGATTTACCTGAGAGTTGTCTATAAGGAGTGCCGGGTCGGAATCGCGGTCGTCGGTCACAGTGACGTCTTTTTTGTAAGAAACCGTGTCGCCGATAAAAACGCTTATGTCGGAAAGGCCTTCTATTTTCGGAGGCTCTGTGTCGAACACAACCTCGAGCGTCGTTTGCGCGCTGGACTTTTTCAGCAGTTTGTCCTGCGCGGTATAACTAATTTGGTACACGCCCTCTTTTTCGAAATCAACCTCACTCGTGTCAACGCTTATCTCGACCTCCCTGCCGTCAGCGCTCACCGCGCTTATTCCGCTGAGAAGCTCTGGCGTGTCGCTGTTGTAGACTGTCCTCGGGACTATACCCTCGATAAAGGGCGCGGGCCTGTTAATCCAGAGCGCCGTAAGCGCGGCGAGGGCTATCATTCCCGCTGCGGCATATAACCACCCTTGCTTTCCCTGCGTTCCAAGCTTTTCTGCCGTTTTATTGTACAGCCTTGTCTGTTTGGGCCTGCGCTCTATTCTAAGTACCGGCCTTTTCTTGACTCTTACCCGTTTTATAGTCTTGATAAAAAGGTCAGATTTTGAAGGTTCACTATCATCCGAAGGCCGCTCAGCCACCGTCTTATTGAGTTCTCTTAGTTTCCACTTTGACTTGATGACCGGCATTGTTTCTTTTATCCCTTGTCCTATTTGTTGAGAGGGTAGGTTTCGACAGCTTGGCGCAAAAGTGCGTCGCCGCCGTCCGTATCCACCAGCACCACCGCGGGGAGCGCGCGGCTTAAAAACAGCGAGAGTCCCTCGGTCATGCAGTAGGCGCCGGCGTTTTTGAAGGCGAGAATATCTCCCGGTGAAAGCCCCCTGAGCTGCGCGTCGCGAACAAGTATATCGGAGAAAGTGCAAAGACTCCCGCACACGCACCATTTCTCATCAGGACCGTCCGCGCCGAAACGCGGAATGTGCTCAATGAGGGGCCGCTTCATGCCCATCATCGCGCCGTAATAGCTTATATGGTTTATTCCGCCGTCGACTATGCAGTAATTCGCGCCGTCCGAGGTCTTTATATCGTTGACCGCGGTAAGGTAGACGCCGCAGGAAGCGGAAAAATACCTGCCCATTTCAAGAACGAGCTTTCGCCCTTTTTTAAGCGCGCCCAAGCGCTGCACGGCGCTTTCAAGCAGCGACAGCCCCTCGTCCGGCTCGCTGTCAAAATAGGGGACGCCGAATCCCGGACCATACTCGACAAGCCGCGTTTTAAACCCGAGCGTTTTTTCCGCCTCGTCTATCACGCTTGAAAGATACTCCGCCTCTTGGGCTGTTTTTTCGGCGGAGCGCTTCATGGTTCCCGTGAAATAGTGGATCCCTTCAATGTCTGTAAAAGCGCGATCCTCCCGGATTCTGAGAAGCCCGAACAGCGTCTCCTTATCCATGCCGAACTGTGCGCCGCTCGAAAGGCGCAGAATGACGCGCGCGGTTTTCTGCCTCTTTCGGGCCTCTTCGCTGATAATATCGAGCTGGCGTTTGGATTCGGCGGTGAACAGCGATACCTCCAAATCAAATGCGCGAGCAACCGACAGCTCTGTCTTGTTGACTCCCGAAAACACTATTTTGCTCCCTGAGATGCCCGCCGCCGCGCAAAGCTCCAGCTCGCCCGGAGAGCATACTTCAAAGGAATCTGCCGTATCGCAAAGCGCCTCAATCAGGAATGGATTGGCCTTAACGGCAAAGCACAGCCCCACCTCATCTCCAGCAGCCTTTCTTATTCCCGCAAAGCGCCGCAGGAGTTCGCCCTTATCAAATACGTATAAAGGCGTGCCGTATTTTTCGGCGAGTTGTTTCAGACGCCCGGCCTTCAATCGTCAGCCCCCTTTACATACAGCTTTTCAAGAAGCTTACGGTCTGTCTTGCCGTTCTCCGTAAGCGGGAGCGCCTCGAGCTTGATGAATCTGTTGGGTATCATATACTGCGGTATCGTGCTCTTGAGAGCGCTTATTATTTCCTTGACCTCCGCTTCTCCAGAGTAGAAAGCTACGATAAAGGGGTTCTCCCTGTCGTATACGCAGCAGGCTCTGGTGACGCCCGGCTTTGCGCCCATCGCGGTCTCTATTTCTCCAAGCTCTATGCGCTGCCCCATATGCTTTATCTGAAAGTCCTTGCGGCTCAGGAAATAAAGCAGGCCGTCCTCGCCGTACGCCCCGATATCTCCAGTTCTGTAAATCGTTTCGGGATAGGCAGTATTGAGCGGATTTTGGACAAAAGCGGCTTCGGTCTGCTGTGGGTTATTGTAATATCCGAGCGCGAGCGCCGTACCGCAGACACAAATCTCGCCGCGCCGTCCGGCCTCTGTTACGAGCTTGTTATCTTCGTCGAGGAGGAAGACTCTCTCATTTCGAAACGGACGGCCTATCGGAAGGCTGTCGCCCTCTTCGTATTCTTCGCTGATAATATGATAAGTGCAGTTGCAGGTTATTTCGGTAGGACCGTAGAGATTGACGTACTGCGCGTTAGGGAGGTGCTTTTT
>JAUNBN010000269.1 GCA_030527085.1 Oscillospiraceae bacterium | reverse complement strand
TACCGCTAATCAAAGCGAAAGAAGTAGTTTTTGATGATTTACCTCGATAACGCCTCCACCACCCGACCGAGCGCCGCCTGCCTCGAGGCCGTTCAAAAGAGCCTTAGCGAGCGCTTCGGCAACCCGAGCTCACTTTACGACCTCGGCTTCGAGGCACAAAAGGAGCTGGAGCGCGCCCGCGAAGCCATAGCCTCTGCTCTGGGCTGCAAGAGTTCACAGCTCGTCTTTACCTCGGGGGGCACGGAGGCCAACAACATGGCTGTGCTGGGAGCGGCGAGGGCGCGAAAGGCTTGGGCGAAAAATATAGTTTCCACCGGCTACGAGCACCCAAGCGTAGCAAACTGCTTAAAGCAGCTCGCGCGCGAGGGCTTTGAAGTAAGGCTGACGGCTCCCGGCAGCGGCGGTCTCGTATCCGAGGAAAAACTGCTGGCGGCGGTCGATGAAAAGACCGCCCTTGTTTCGGCCATGAGCGTCAATAACGAGACGGGAGCTAGACTGGACGCGTGCGCTCTGGCTAAAGAGGTAAAGATAAAAAACAGCCGCGCGGCCTTCCACTGCGACCATGTGCAGGGCTTTCTCAAAGAAAAACTGCTTATTAGCCGCGATATCGACACCCTCTCCCTCAGCGCACACAAGGTTCACGGGCCCAAGGGAATCGGGGCGCTGTATGTCCGCGCGGGCTTCAATATGGAAAACCTCTGCTTCGGCGGCTCTCAAGAGCGGGGAGTGCGTCCCGGCACGGAAAACGCAGCCTACGCCTGCGGCTTCGCCGCCGCCGTAAAGGAAACCGCAAGCTCCCGCTTCGACCCCCGACCCTTACGCGACGCGCTCAAATCTGGACTTGAGGGCTTCGAGGGACTTCATATAAACTCGCCCGAGAGCGCTTCGCCCTATATCTTCAATTTCTCTCTCGAGGGCCTTCGCAGCGAGACACTGCTGAGATACCTGGCCTCGCGGAGCGTTTATGTCTCAAGCGGCTCCGCCTGCGCAAAGGGTGAGCGCAGCCACACGCTGACGGCCATGGGGCTTCGGGATTCGCTGGTGGACTCCGCTCTCAGAGTTAGCTTTTCAAGCGACAACACGCTCGAGGACGTATCCTCGCTGCTCGAGGCGCTAAAGAACGCGCAAAGAGAACTTTTGGGCACAAAATAAGGAATTGAATGGAAATAATACTCGCAAAATACGGAGAACTGGCCTTAAAGGGCGCTAACCGCCCTACCTTCGAGACCGCGCTGCTCAAAACCATAAAGAGAAGAGTGAGCGCCGCGGGCGATTTCAAGGTCTACAAGGCGCAGTCTACGGTCTATATAGAGCCGCTGGACGAAGAAGCGGACGCAGAGCTCGCCTTTAAGCTTATGGGCAAGGTCTTCGGCGTATCTGCTCTTAACCGCGCCGTTCAGGTCGAAAAGGATATAAACGCGCTCAAGCGCGCCGCGGCGGACTACCTTAAAGAGGAGCTCGAAGCGGCCAAGACCTTCAAAGTCAGCGCCAAGCGCTCGGACAAGAGCTTCCCTTTGGATTCTCCGGAGATTTCCCGCCAAATAGGCGGCTATCTTATGGCAGAGTTCCCCCACTTAAGCGCTTCGATGAGCTCTCCCGACCTTACTGTAACTGCCGAGGTTCGCGATTTCGCGGCCTATATACACAGCGGCAAGCGTCCCGCCGCAGGCGGCATGCCCCAGGGAACGAGCGGGCGCGCGGCTGCGCTGCTCTCGGGCGGCATAGACAGTCCCGTGGCGGCCTTTCTTGCCGCGCGGCGCGGGCTGGATCTCTGCGCCATACACTTTATGGCTCCGCCCTACACGAGCGAGAGGGCGCTCGACAAAGTGGAAAGGCTGGCCTCTAAGCTCTCGGAGTGGTGCGGCTCCCTGCCCCTTATCTGCGTGCCTTTCACCGAAACTCAAGTTGCGCTCAAGCAGCGCTGTCCCGAGCCCTATTTCACGGTTTTGATGCGCCGCTC
>JAUNBN010000268.1 GCA_030527085.1 Oscillospiraceae bacterium | reverse complement strand
CTCGTACTCGTAGTACATATCGCTGCCCGCGGCGTTTGTTGCGCTCAGAACGCGGCCGGCGGTTCCGCTCAAGTCCTCGTCGTAATAGGCCTCGAGGCCCGAAAGCCCCTGATTGTCCGTTCCGACAAAGCCCAGAACCTGCGCGAGAAAGTTGCCGTAGGGGTAGTAGCGCTTGGAATCCTCTATAAAGTTGACCCCGCTCAGGTTGTTTTCCAGAAGGTAGGCCCTTATCTCCTCGACCACGGGCTGGTCCACCTTGCGCTTTACTATCGAGTAGTAGTTGTTCTCCTCGCATTTGTCGAGTACGGTCTGCTTATCTACCCCCAAAATCTCCGAAAGGCCGGCCGCTATCGGTTCGCGGTCGGCTTCGCTTATGCTCTTCGGGGAAAGCACCACATTCCAGACGGTGGAACTGTACGCGAGCACGTTCATGTTCGCGTCGTATATGGTGCCGCGCTGTGCGCTCACTATCGTGTCGCGCAGCTGCTGGCTGGTAGCCTCGGCGCTCAATTCCTCGTGGCGGAAGAGCGAAATGCTGGTGAGAACGGCGATAACCGCCAGAAAGCCCGCGAACATGAGGCAGACGGTGATTATCATTCTCTTTTTTGAGCTTTTATTAAGCGTTTTCTTCGAGCCGCTTTGCATCGGGCTTCAGCCTCCTTGCCGGGCCGCACAAAACGGCTTTCTACATTTTATTAACCGGCGAGCCAATCAATACATGAGTCGAAGTACTCTTTCACCGCCTGCGCGAAACTGCGGCTGTCCTGCCCGCCCTCTATCACGTTCTCATCCTGCAGATTAACATACTCAATTCTCGAGGAGTCGAGCTTTACGAGCCCCAGTGTGTTTACGGCGTATTCCTCGGCGTTCTTGAGAGACACCATGCTCTCGAGCTCGTAGCTCAAATAGGCGTTGCGGCTCTCAAGCTCCGTAAGCTCGCTGTTGGCGCGGTTTATATCGGCCTTGGTCTCGCTCAAAACGAGATTGCTGTATACGGTTCCGGCCATGAGAACTACCAGCGCAATACTCAAAAAGGTGAACTTGGCGCGAAAGCGCCTGTTCTCCTTTACAGCGCGCGAGGTCTCTACAACGCGAAGCTCGGCTGTCCGAGCGCTTTGTCTCGCGTTCGACTTTAATGCGGTGTTTCTCATGATTATACCCCCGTTTGTGTACTCTTTCAACTTTTATTACGAAATTTCCACAATATCTTGTTTACAGCTTCTCCAGCACCCTGAGCTTTGCGCTGCGCGCGCGGCGGTTTTCCTCGAGCTCCCCACCCTCGGCGCAGACGGGCTTTTTATACACGAGCCTGCCCTCGGGGATTCTTCCGCAGACACAGACGGGAAAGTCCGGCGGGCAGACGCAGCCTCGCGCTTTTTCGGCAAAGAATTGCTTGACCGCTCTGTCCTCAAGCGAGTGAAAGCTTATAACGCAGAGCCTTCCGCCACTTTTAAGCATTGAGAAGATAGCCTCCAGCCCTCTTTCAAGCGCGCCCAGCTCGTCGTTGACCGCTATCCTCAAGGCCTGAAAGGTCTTGCGCGCCGGGTTCTTTTCCTTCCTTCTCACCGAGGGCGGCAGCGCCGAGACTATGGTCTCTGCCAGTTTCGCGGTGCTTTCTATCGGAGTCTCCGAGCGCACCTTTGCGATTTTGGCGGCTATGACCCGAGCGCAGCTCTCCTCGCCGAAGCTTCTTATTATCCTCTCGAGCTCCTCAACGGGCAGGGTGTTTACCAAATCCGCCGCCGTTGGCCCCTCTTTTGACATGCGCATATCCAGCGCGCCGTCCTTATTGTAGGAAAAGCCCCTCTCGGCGCTGTCGAGCTGGTGGGATGAAACGCCCAAATCGAGCAGAGCGCCATCGAGTCTTTCTGCCTTGCCTCTCAAGAGCTCGCGCGCCTCGCTGAAATCTCCTTGGATAAGCTCGGCGTTCTTGAGGCCCTCAAGCCGCAGCGAGGCGGCCTTT
>JAUNBN010000026.1 GCA_030527085.1 Oscillospiraceae bacterium | reverse complement strand
CCTACCTGCGCTCGAATATAGGCATGGTCACGCAGGACTCCTATCTCTTCAACGGCACCATAAGGGAAAACCTGCTCTGCGCCGATCCCGAGGCGGACGAGGAGCGCCTGCTCGAGGCCTGCCGCTACGCCAATATCTACGACTTTATACTCTCCCAGCCCGACGGCCTCGACACCGTGGTGGGCAACCGCGGCCTCAAGCTCTCCGGCGGCGAAAAGCAGCGCATCTCGATAGCCCGCGTTATTTTAAAAGACCCCAAAATACTCATTCTGGACGAGGCCACCTCAGCGCTCGACAGCATTTCCGAAAGCGCCATTCAGGAGGCGCTCGACCGCCTGATGCAGGGCCGCACCAGCATAGTTATAGCCCACCGCCTCTCAACCGTGCTCGCAGCCGACAGAATCCTCGTTCTCAAGGACGGCGTGCTCGTCGAGCAGGGCGCGCACTCAGAGCTGCTTGAAAAGGGCGGGGTCTACAAGGAGCTCTTCGACACGCAGTTTAAGGGAGTGGTGACGCAGTGAGCAAAACAAACCGATTTAAGGCGGAATTGAACGCCAAGCTGAAGCAGCCGGTTCTGTTAAATAAGTCGGGCTCACTTTTTACCGTTCTTCTTTTTATACTCGCGCTTACCCTTCTAATCCCTTCCGACACTCTGCCCGGCGGGGACGCTTACGACTACCAGCTCCTGGCCGACAGCTTCTGTCATGAGGGAAGCTTCTCCTTCACAAGCTTTCCGAATGAAATGAGAGGATATTTCTTCCCCTTTCTTCTCTTTATATGCCGCGGCGCTCTCGCTTTCGCCTCTGAAAAGCGCTTTGTGCTTCTGGGTTCAATTGCCCTTTGCGTTTGCTGCCTCAGCTTTATTTATCTGCTTTGCGATTTAAAAAAGCTCTCGCTTCGCAGAGCTGCCGCCGGCGCGGCGGCGATAGCGGTGCTGGCAAGGCTTTACTGGAAGGATATTATCAGATATACCCTCAGCGACCTATATGCGCTCATGCTGATAGCGCTCGCCTTCGCCGCGTCGAAGAAGGCTGTCTCGCTCGCCCTCGAGCGCTTTTCTTTCAAAAGCGCCGCTTTTTCATTTGCGGCGGGCGCGGCGCTCTATGCGGCCTATAACACCCGCACCGGCGCGCTCTTTATTCTCCCCGTTCTGCCTGTCGTAATTATTATCGCCCTGCGCAAAAACACAAGGGGCGCCGTTTCCTGCCTCGGGTTTCTGCTTCTGGGCGCGCTTCTTATTGCCGCGCCGCAGATGGCTATAAATCTCCGCCATCTGGGCTCGATAAGCCCGCTGGTTTTTGCCGATTATTCCGACGGCTCGCTTTTGCTCTCTCAGCTCAACTGGGGCATGGCCATGCAGAAATACGACACCTTTTTAGGGCTCGGAACACAGCTTGCCGACAACCGCATGGTTTATTGGGACGCCGAGGGGGCGGCGTTGCTCGAAGAACTCGCCGGCGGGACTATCGAGAGCTATAAGGAATATGCCGAGGTGTTTTTCTCCGCGCCCTTTGCTTTAATTCTGCTATACCTGCGGCACACCTTAAATATTCTTACGCCTCTTTACAATGAGGTGTATGTGCTGAATATTTATGACGTTAACGCGGCTTTTTTATATCTGAATTACGCGATACTCTTTTTCTCGGCCTGTTTTGCCCTGCTGAAGCCTCTTAAAACAGCAAGCAAACTCGAAAGCCCTGCGCAAAAGCTCTTCAGAAGGGGGTTTGTGTTCGCGCTGCTGCTCTGTGTAGCTGTTTATGTCCCCGGTGCTGTGGAAACCAGATATGCCTTTCCTTTCATAATGCTCTCTTATATTTTCCTCTTTTTCAAAGCGGATTTCAGAAGCCTTTTGCGGCAAAAAAAGCTTGCGGCCGCTTGCCTGGCCGTCTGGCTTGCGGCGGGCGCCGGCCTGTGGTTTTATTGGAACGGCCTGCTGAGCACCCTTCTGGCCCTTGTCGGCGAAGCTCCGGTCCTTCGGTGGTTTTAGTAAACTGCCCCCGCCGAAGGCGCAATGTCATTGGCCGAACGCGGGGGCAAACACTATGAAAAGTCCGGGGTCAATACTATAAGTTCGGAATAAGGCACTGTTTCAGCTTTGATTCGCGCCGGTCTCGAGCTCCTTAAAAATCAGGCTCATCCGCGTGCCCTCGCCCACCCTTGACTCGGCTCTTATTTCAATGCCGAGCTTCTTCGCTATCTGGGAGGCCATATAGAGACCCAGCCCGCTCGCGCGGCTGTCCAGCCTGCCGTTGAAGCCCGTGTAGCCCCGCTCGAAGATGCGGGAGAGGTCCTCGGGGCGTATGCCGATGCCGCTGTCCTCAAGGGCGAAGCCCTCCTCTGCGGGATAGATTTTCACTCCCCCGCTCGCCGTGTATTTAATGGCGTTTGAGAGAAGCTGTTCCACAATAAAGGCCAGCCACTTCCTGTCGCTTATCTTATTAAGCTTGGTGCTCTCGAACTCGCAGCCCAGTTTTTTGTAGATGAACTGGGTTTTGTATTTTTTTATACTCTCCGTAATAACGCTGTCGATATCGCAGGGAGTCAACAGCAGGTCGCTCTCGAGGTTCTTTATTTTTAAGAATTGCAGCGCCATTTCCACATAGCGCTCTATTTTAAAAAGCTCCTGCTCATAGACCGGGTTTGCGGCGCTCTCGCTCTCTATTGCGAGGCGCATTGCGGCAATGGGCGTTTTAATCTGGTGCAGCCACATTGTGTAGTAGTCGAGCTGCTCGCCGTAAAGCGCGTTCATCTCGCTCTTTTCCTCGTCCATGAGCTTGTAAAGCTCCTCGATTATGTCCGAATAGGCCGCCTCGACGCTGTTTTCCCAGCCGGGGAAGTCGTGTGAGGCGTTCGAGAGGTTTTGAAGTATGCCCTCGAGGCGGGACATTTTAACTCTGTATTTGAAAAAGTCATAAACCGCAAAGGCGGTAATAACAAAGAAGTAAAGGGCGTTGGCGTAAAGCGTCATAGCGCCCCCAAGGCCCGCAAGCAGCATTACCGCCGAAAAGACGCCCGAGGCCGCGAGCGCCGCAGAGAGCATGGTGCGCCGGTAGCGAAGGTAGCCCCTAATCATAGATAGCGTACCCCATTCCCTTTTTGGTGCTTATGAAGCCCTCGAGCCCCAGCTCGTCAAGCTTGACCCTCAGGCGGTTTATATTGACCGTAAGGGTGTTGTCGTCAACAAAGCTCTCGCAGTCCCAGAGCGCCTTCATGATGTCGTCGCGCGAGACTATGCTGTTCTTTTTTTCCAGCAGCGTCGCGAGTATTTTTATTTCGTTTTTGGTTAGCTGGGCCGTCTTGCCCTCGAAGCTGAGGGTACCCGCGCTCGCGCTGAACAGCGCTCCGCGCGCGCCGAGAGCCTCTGCTTTAAGCGAGGCGTAGCTGTAGGCGCGGCGCAGCGCCGCGTTTATTTTCGCTATGAGGACGTCCATCGAAAAAGGCTTGCAGATATAGTCGTCCCCGCCCATATTGACCGCCATAATGAGATCCATGCTCTCGCTGTGCGAGGAGAGAAAGACTATTGGCGCCTCGGAGAGCTTTCTTATCTCGGCGCACCAGTAGTAGCCGTTGTAAAAGGGCAGCGAGATATCCAGCACCGCGAGCTGCGGCGCAAAATTGACAAATTCCTCGGTGACGCGCGAGAAATCCTCGCAGCAGCGCGCCTCAAAGCCCCAGCGCTCCAGACTCTCTTTTATGAGCGAGGCTATGGTCTCGTCGTCCTCAACAATAAAGATTTTGAATTTCTCCATATGGCGTTCCCTTTGGCCGTTCCCATTCTGCGTGCTTTTTCACCGTTTTCCCCCATCGAATGGCGAAATACGGCATCGCACCCGCTTTTGGCCCGCTCAGTTCCCTCTGCCGCTCTCAGGGCGGGACCTCAAGCGAATTGTAGCAGAAGGCGCGCCTTCTTACAATCCGCTCTTTCAGGTGAAAAAGCCGCGCGGGCAGTGCTCAAAAGCGCCGGAGCCGTTTTATCGGCTCCGGCGCTGTATTACTTTTGCTCTTTAGGCCTCAGCGGGTATCTCCTCGACAAAGACGTGGCTGCAATAGCCGGGGACGTTGTCGCGCTTATACCAGCCCGTAGCTACCGAGGGGCAGGCGTCGGAGGCGAGATTGCCGGTGCTCGTGCAGTAGCTCGCGGAGATGACGTTGTCGCTGGTCGGGAAGTTGATATACTCCAGCTCCTCGCTGACCTCGGACATAACCGCCTTAAAGGCGAGCTGCGTCGGGTGGGGCCTTATAGTCGTCATATATTTGACCGTGGGCACATAGCCCTCCCAGACGGACATCACATAATAGGGGTTCATGGCTATGCACCAGAAGTCGCTGTTGTCCGAGCTGGTGCCGGTCTTCCCCGCGAGCGGCATTGAGCCGTAGCGCGCGGAGGTGCCCGTTCCGCTGGTGATAACGCCCTGGAGTATCTTGTTCATTATCATCGCGGTGTCCTCGGAGATGGCCTGAATCTCCTGAATGTTCTTGGTCTTGTCGAGCACTACCTCGCCGCGGGTGTTTACTATTCTCGTATAGGTGTGCGGCGTGTAGTAGGTTCCGCCGTTGCCGAATACCTGGAAGGCGGCGGCCATTTCCAGGGGGCTTATGCCGTAGGTGAGATCGCCCAGGGTGAGGCCGAGCCCGCGGTCGGAGACTATGCCGCTGCTGGTCTGGACGCTGTCCGCCAGCGTGGTCACCCCTAAGTTGGTCGTCAAAAAGTCGAAGGCGAAGTCCGGGCCTATTAGCTGGAGGACACGAACCGCTATGGTGTTGAGCGAGCGCCTCACGCCGTCGTAGACGGTAACGCTCGAGCCGTAGGTATGGTCGTAGTTTCGCGGCCACTCCTGCCCGTTAAGGGTCATAACGGCCTGGTCGGCGAACATGGTGGAATAGGTTATGGCGTCCACCTCGAGCGCCGGGCCGTAGGAGGCTATGGGCTTTATGGAGGAGCCGGTGTTTCTCGGCAGCAGCGCGTAGTTGGAGCCGCGCGAGACCTCCTTGCCCCTTATGCCGCCCGAAACGCCGAGCACCTCGCCCTTAAAGTTCATGAGCACCATCGCGGCCTGTATCTGGTCGCTTGCCAGAACCTGCTCGCCGGTCTCGGAGTCGGTCTCGTATTCGAGGTCGGGCCAGAACTCGCCGTTCTCGGCGACGTCGTCTATAACGGCCTGAATGGAGGTGTCTACGGTAAGATAAATCGTGAGGCCGCCCTGATAGAGCATGGTGATGGCCTCCTCGGAGCTCAGTCCGTTTATCTCCTGCAAATCGTCGAGCACCTCGTCGATGGCGGTTTCGGTAAAGTAGCTGTAAACGCTGTCTACTCCGCCCGCGCGGCCCACTCCGGGCTCGTCGAAGGTGAAGGTTGCGCTCTCGGAGAGCGCCGCCTGATATTCCGTATCGCTCAGCGCGCCGTTCTCGTGCATCATCCAGAGCACCACGTTCTCGCGCTGGTTTTTGTTCTCGTCGGGGTCTATAAAGGGGTTGTAGGCCGTGGGGTATTTCGTTATGACTATGATGGCCGCGCTCTGGGCGTAGGTGAGCTCGGAGGTCGTGGTGTTGAAATAGTAGTTGGCTCCCGCCTCTATTCCGGCCACGGTGTTGCCCAGGCGTATGGTGTTGAGGTAGGCCTCGAGTATCTGCTCCTTTGAGTACTTGCGCTCAAGCGTCAGCGCGCGGTAGATTTCGCGCAGCTTGCGCAGCGCGCCCGAGGAGCCTTCGACCTCCGTTTCTTCGGTTATGTTCTTAACGAGCTGCTGGGTGATGGTCGAGCCGCCCTGCGTGGTGGAGTATATCCTGCCCCTTAAGAAAGGGACGTACTCGTTCATAAACGCGCCGATGGTTCTTATCCAGTCCACTCCCGCGTGCTCCCAGAAGCGCTGGTCCTCGGAGGCGACGGTGACCTCTATAAGCGCCCCGGGCATCTCCTCATAGGCCACCCAGACGCGGTTCTCATCGCCGAAGAGCCTCTCGTATTCCTCCCACTCCTCGGTCTCCGAGTTGTAAGCCATGAGGCGGGTCGCGTAGGAGAGCTCGAGAGAGTTCAAGTCGAGTATCTCGTCGTCGTCAACCGTGACCTGCGCGAGATACATTGCGGCCGCTATGGAAACTCCGCAGACGGCTATTATAACTATGCAGCAGGCAAAGAGCGCAACGCGCCCTATAACTCCCCAGACGCGGCGGCTCTTGCTCCTGACCTCGCCCTCGGACTTTACGGCCTTTGCCTTAGAAGCCTTGGCCTTGCCGAAGAGACCCGCGGGCAGCAGCCTGGGCGCGCCTGTCTTTTTAACGGCCGCGGTCTTTTTGGAGGCCTGCGCGGATTTGGAGCCGTTCGCCTTGGAGACGTCGCCCTTATTGTAGACGCGGACGTCCGAATCGGCCCCGCGGCCGTTTTTAAGGCTCACATAGCCGGTATCGGAGGTCCCGTAATCTGCGAGGTCGATATAGTCGGGGTCGTAGCCCTCGCTCTTTATTCTGGCGCCGCCCTCGGAGGAGGACTCGAGCGCGCCGCCCTTATTGAGCTTGTCGAAAAAGTCGTCTACCTTTTTGCTGTTGTCAACGGGTTTTTCGTCTCCGCTCGAGGGCGCGGCCTTGTAGTTTTTCTTTTCATCCATTTTCGGAACATAAGCTCCTTTCTGCACACAGAAGACACGGGCGGTAAAACTAAAGAATTATAACATAAATATCCTTTGCAGGCAACGCGCTTCATCCCGGGGAGTGACCGGATTCTTTTACACTGTATATCTCCCCTGAAGCGGAGGAACACGGCCTCGAACTCGCAGCCGAACACGCCGCGCGCCGCCCTTACAGCTTTAGAGTGTGTTTTTCTAAATTGATTGTTGCGCTTTTTGGGAATATAATACACGGTAAGCGGGACAATTATCAAAATGAACGGGGGCGCTGCCTGTGAACTACGACCGCGAAATGCTCGAATACATTAAGGCGCTGGACGGCCGCGCGCCGGGCCTCGCCCTGCATTCCTGCTGCGCGGTCTGCTCCTCCTCGGTGCTCGAGCGGCTCGCCGGGCATTTTAATATAACGCTCGTCTACTACAACCCGAACATCTTCCCGAGGGAGGAATATGAGCTTCGTAAGGAAAACCAGCTGCGCTATATAAAAGCCCGAGACTGGCCGCGTCCGCTCAAATATGTAGATTTCGACTACGAGCACGGGGAATTCCTCGCCGCTGCGCGCTCGCTCGAAAAAGAACCTGAGGGCGGGGCGCGCTGTCTCAAATGCTTTGAGCTGCGCCTCGAACGGACGGCGCGCTATGCCGCGCAGCAGGGCCTTGAGCTGCTCTGCTCAACGCTGACGCTCAGTCCGCACAAAAACGCCGGGGCGGTGAACGCCGCGGGCCGCGCAGCCGCCGAAAAACACGGCCTTCGCTGGCTGCCCTCGGACTTTAAAAAACGCAGCGGCTTCCTGCGCTCAAACGAGCTCGCGAAGCAATACGGTATTTACAGGCAGGACTACTGCGGCTGCGAGTTCTCCTTTAAAAAGGGGGAGAGCTAAACGTGAGTGCCCTATTGCGCGCTTTTCACCCTCTCCCCGCTAGACCACCTTCGCGCCGAAGGGCATCAGCGCGAGCTGGGCGAGCTTGAAGCACTGCTTGCCGAAGGGTATGCCTATTATGGTAAGGCAGAGCGCGAGGCCTATTGCCGCGCAGCTTATGGCAAGCTCTATGCCGCCGAAAACGAGCCAGAGGATATTCAGCAGCGCCGAGCCCGCGCCGCCGCCGAAGACTATCTGTTTTCCGAAGGGCGCGAGGCAGAGACCCGCGAGTTTAAAGCACTGCACCCCGACGGGAATGCCCACGACAGTGCAGCACCAGATAAGACCCACTATCCCCCAGAGCAGCGCGAGCAGCAGGCCGCAGAAAATAAACCAGAGCAGATTTCCCAAAAAGGACATCAATTTCCTCCTTTTTGCGGCGGCGCAAGCCGCCGTTTGGGGGCGTCGCCTGAGCGTGTTTAACACTCCGCCTCCCCCGCCGTTTTTAAGTATGTTTAATATAATTATACCACAGGCGCGAGGCAGAAGCCTTAAAAGAGTCAAAAGGTCTGTATCATAGCGGCGCGAACAGCGAGAACAGCAATATGGGGGGTATTCAGCCCGTCAAAGGGGAGTATTTTTCCCGCGCCATTTCGCCGCCAAAAAGACAGGGTATTTTCCCCACGCCTTCGGCGTGGGGAAAATACCCTTAAAAGTACGTGCAATCACTCAGACTTCTCGCCCAAAACCGCGATTCCCAGCTCGTCGAGCTGCTTTTGCGAGACTGCGGAGGGGCAGCCGCTCATAAGCTCGCTGGCGTTCTGCACCTTCGGGAAGGCTATAACGTCGCGTATGTTGTCCAGCCCCAAAAGCAGCATACAGAGCCTGTCGAGCCCGAGGGCGTAGCCGCCGTGAGGCGGCGCGCCGTATTTGTAGGCGTCTATGAGAAATCCGAACTGGCTGCGCAGCGTCTCCTCGTCGAAGCCCAGCGCCCGGAACATCCTCTCCTGCAAGGCGGGGTCGTTTATTCTTATCGAGCCGCCGCCGAGCTCAACGCCGTTTAAGACTATATCGTAGGCCTTCGCGCGGCAGGAGGCGGGGTCGCTTTGCAGCTTCTCGATATCCTCGTCCATAGGCATCGTGAAGGGGTGGTGCTTGGCCACGAAGCGCTCGTCCTCCTCGCTGTACTCAAAGAGCGGGAACTCCACCACCCAGAGCAAATCGAAGCGCTCGGGGTCTATGAGGCCGAAGCGGCGCGCCAGCTCGCAGCGCAGGCCGCCCAGCGAGGCGAAGACCACGGAGTCCTTTTCGTCGGCGACTATAAAGAGCGCGTCGCCCTCCTTAAAGCCCAGCCGCGCGTCAACGGCGTTTCTGGCCTCCTCGCTCAAGAACTTTTCGTAGGAGCTCGAACGCCCCTCGGCGGTAAAGCGCGTCCAGGCGAGGCCCTTGCAGTGGAAGTTGTGCTTCATCCAGTCCGCGAGCTTGTCTATCTCCTTGCGCTTCAGATTCTCGGCCAGGCCCTCGGCCTTTATGGCGCGAACGCTGCCGCCGGCCTTGAGCGCGTTTTCAAAGACGGCGAAGCCGCCGTCTTTAACTATATCGGAAATATCGCAAAGCTCCAGGCCAAAGCGCGTGTCCGGCTTGTCAGAGCCGAAGCGCTCCATAGCCTCGCGCCAGCTCATGCGCGGCAGGGGGAGGCTTATCTCACGGCCGAGAATGTCCTTAAAGAGTCGCTCCATAAGGCCCTCGTTCACGGCAAGTATCTCGTCCGTGTCCACAAATGACATCTCAACGTCTATCTGCGTGAACTCCGGCTGGCGGTCGGCGCGCAAATCCTCGTCGCGGTAGCAGCGCGCTATCTGGAAATAGCGGTCGAAGCCCGAGAGCATCAAAAGCTGCTTGTAGAGCTGCGGCGACTGCGGCAGCGCATAAAAGCTGCCCGGCTGCACCCGGGAGGGTACGATGTAGTCGCGCGCGCCCTCGGGGGTGGATTTTATGAGCGTGGGCGTTTCTATTTCAACAAAACGGTTTTCAAGGAAGTAGTCGCGGACGGTCTTTGTTATTTTGCTGCGCATCACTATATTGCGAGTGAGGCTCGGGCGGCGCAAATCGAGATAGCGGTAGGCAAGCGAGAGTTCGTCGCGCACGGCCACCTCGTCGCGTATCTCAAAGGGGGTGAGCTGAGCGCCGCTCAGTATTCGCAGCTCGGTGCAGAAAACCTCTATTGAGCCCGTCTCTATTTTGTCGGTCTTGCTCGAGCGCTCGCGCAGCAGGCCTCTGGCTATAAGGGTGTATTCCGAGCGCAGGCTCCTGGCCTTCTCGAAAAGCTCGCGGGAGCTCGTGTCGTCAAAGGCGAGCTGTATTATGCCCGTAACGTCGCGCAAATCGGTAAAGATGAGGTTCCCGAGGTCGCGCGAGCGCGCCACAAAGCCCGCTATCGTGACCTCCTCGCCCATTTCAAGTTCCAGACAGTCCAGGGCGTAATGCGTTCTCTTCATTCCCTTGAGCGTTTCCATTTTCTCTCCCTCTTAAAACCCCTCTTTAGTTTTCTTCCAAAATCTCCGCGAGCGCCTCGCTCTCGAGCGGGGCTTCTCTCTCGCTGCCCTCGCTCATGAGCTTGAGGCGGCCGCTGCCGCTTTTCACCTCGTCGTCGCCCAAAACGAGCATATAGCGCGCGCCGGTCTTGTCCGCCAGCTTGCTCTGCGCCTTGAGGCTGCGGCCGTTTATATCGTAAAGGCAGCTCAAACCCAGCCCTATGAGCTCGCGGCTCAGGCGGCGCGCCAGCGTCTCTCCCCTTTCGCCTATATAGGCGATAAAAAGGTCACAGGGACTCTGAGGCGGTATCTCGGCCTTTTCGGCCTCCATGACCATTAAAAGCCGCTCGAGCCCCAGCCCGAAGCCCACGGCGGGCGTGTCGGCCCCGCCCAGCAGCTTGGCCAGACCGTCGTAGCGGCCGCCGCCGCAGACCGTGCCCTGCGCGCCGGAGGCCGTGTGGACGAACTCAAACACAGTGCGCGTGTAGTAGTCCAGCCCGCGCACTATCCTCGGATTTATTTCAAACTTAAGGCCCGCCTCGCTCAAAAGCGCCTTCAATTGGGAGAAGTGGTCGGCGCACTCCGCGCAGAGGTAGTCGAGCATAGAGGGGGCTCCCGCAGCTATCTTTGAGCAGACCGGGCTCTTGCAGTCCAAAAGGCGCAGGGGATTCCTCTCGAGTCTTTCCCTGCAGGTCTCGCATAGCTGAGACTCGTATTGAGAAAAGTATTCTTTCAAAGCGGCGCGGTAGCTCTCGCGGCATTTCGGGCAGCCTATCGAGTTTATCTCAAGTCGCACCTGCCTGATACCCAGCTCGCGCAGTATGGTGTCGGCCACGCGGATAACCTCGCTGTCGGCCTCGGGCCTCTCGCAGCCGAAGAGCTCTATGCCGAGCTGGTGAAACTCGCGCAAGCGGCCCGCCTGGGGCTTTTCATGCCGAAAGCAGGAGAGCAGATAGTAGGCGCGCACGGGCAGGGGCCCCGCGAGCACGCCGTTTTGAATAAAGGCGCGCGCCACGCCCGCCGTGCCCTCGGGGCGCAGGGTTATGGAGCGCCCACCCTTGTCGAGCATGGTGTACATCTCCTTGCCCACAACGTCCGTGGTGTCGCCCACGCCGTGGGTAAAGAGCTCCGTGTGCTCAAAGGTGGGTACGCGTATCTCGCGGTAGCCGTACCTCTCGCAGACCTCGGAAAGCTTCTTTTCAATATACTGCCATTTGTGGCTCTCGCCCATCAGCACGTCCTGCGTGCCGCGCGGCGAGGCGGTGAGCTGCGCCATAGCTGCCCCCTTATAATTTATTGACAAATAATAATAGCAAATCGCGC
>JAUNBN010000267.1 GCA_030527085.1 Oscillospiraceae bacterium | reverse complement strand
TTTCACCCTCGGGCGTTTCCAGCAGACCGCGGCTCTCCTCAAGATTAAGAAATTTCGGCAGTGATTTCCTTAAAGAGGGTACTTCAATGTTCTTTACAGGGTCAAATTCAAGCTGATGTGATTTAACGGTAAGGTATTTGAAAAAGGCGCGCAGCGAGGAAACCTTTCTGGCCCTCGTATTTGGATTATTCTCAAACTCCCGCGTGACCATATGCAGATATTCGTACACGTCGGCGGTTCTAATAGTTTTAATATCGTCTAAAGTGATATCTTCTATCTTTATTTCGTTAAAAGGAGTTTCCGCCGCTGTCATGCCTCGCTCGCGCTTTAAAAAACGCAGAAAGGTACGCAAATCGATATAATAGCCGTCGACAGTGCGGCCGGAGAGGTTTTTTATGGTTTCCATATAGTTCAAGAACTCAGCAAGCACAAAAGGGCAGTCGTCTCTGTTGATTCGCGTCATTTCAACCTCGAATTTAGTTTGAAATATATAGTTACACTTGTCTGTCTGTGGGCGAGCCGATAAAAGAATAAAGAAATCAGCTTGTTAAACAATTCACATACAGCGCAGGAAAGGAAATAATATAATACAAATTAAAGGTGATGATATGCTTTTCTCAGAATTAAGGGATAAGGAAGTTGTAAGCGCTGTTAACGGCGTAAGGCTGGGTTTGATAGACGATTTCGAATTTGATCAAAAGACAGCCAAGGTGCAAAAATTGTATATCTACGGTCGAGGTGAGTTATTCGGCCTCGGCAGTCGTTCCGGAGATCTTGTAATTGACTGGACTGATATAGAAACAATTGGAGGAGACATAATACTTATAAAAAAAGCGGTTGAAACACCGTCCGCGCCAAGACGCAAGGGCTTATTCAGATAAATGCATTATTGAACAGTCTGTGTTTTAAGAGAATACTAAGGTGAATGTTTTCGAGTTTACATAAAAAGCCTGTAAGAATAAAGACATAAACTGTTTAACAAAAGTGTACTATTTGCTCCCCTTGCTCCTCTGAATTTCGCTAAATTTTTATTTAGCGAAATTCGAACGGGTCGTCTGCATCTTACCATCTCCAGCGCTCGTCTGTCAAGCCCTTTCTTCCCGCCGCCGCTCTCCGTCTGTTGGGCTTCGGTCACTCCCCCCCGCCCCTGCTAGGCTTTCCAGTCGGCGCGCTGCCGCCTCGCGTCACGGCTCGGCTGCGGGAGTTGCGCTTGCCGCTGGGCCTGTTCTTTGCTGGCTCTGGCCCAGCGTCTTGCGCCCCGCCCTCGCCGCTCGCGAGACTGGCCGCTCTTGCTGGAGCGCGCCTCCCGCTGGGCTTGCTCGCCCCTTTTCTGGGCGCTTCCGCGCCCGCTGATAAAGCAGACGGTGACGGCGTGCGAATCTTATCAGCCATAGCATACAGGAGCGTAGTACTGATTCTATCGTGCTGCAAGGCCCTCTGTACCTCATCGATACTGTCGGTCATGCGGAAAAGCTCCACTGCGTAGCACTTGCGCAGACTGTGAGGACTTACCCCGTCCACTCGAAGCCCCGCCTTTTTCGCCCCGCGCTTCATGGCCTTGTAAACCGTGCTGCGGTGTCGGTGCTTCTTCTTATCAAGCCGCCCCTCAAAAACGTACACAGAGCCGCACAGAGCCGCCATGACGCGCATTTGCCGAGCGGTGAAGCGAACCGTCCGCTCCTTACCTGTCTTCTGCTCCTTTACAGCGAGCCAGCCGCTCTTTGAGCGCGCCTCTTGCAGCTGCTTTCTTGTGAGCCCTAATACGTCTCCTACGCGCAGCCCCGTACTCTCGCAGATAGCCATAACGGTGGCATTCGGAGCATTTGAAACATCGCGCAGAATTTCTCTCTCGCTCGCTCTCAGGTATCTCGCTCTTGCCATTCGCACCGCCTTTCCCGCAGTCAACAATCCTGAAAGGGTTGATTGCCATTCCTAAAATCTGCTGGGCAATCTCTGCAAGGTCTATCCGCTCCT
>JAUNBN010000266.1 GCA_030527085.1 Oscillospiraceae bacterium | reverse complement strand
CGTCGCCTCGGCCTCGGTATTAGTTATAGAGAGATGGGCAGTCAGCCGCTTTTCTTCAAGAATCTGCTTGACAGCGCCCTCGAGGGCGAAGTAGGGGCGGCCCAGCTCGTCGCGCAGGACGGATATCTCGTCGAGCGAGAAGCCGCGCACCCCCGTGCCGAGTGCCTTAGAGAGAGCCTCCTTCGCCGCGAAGCAGCCCGCCAGCTTTTTCGAGTTGCGCTTAAAGACGGCGCGTTCGCGCTTTGAAAAGGCGAAGCGCTCGAAGCGCTCGCTCTTAAGGCTGTCTTGAATGCGCTCTATGGCTATCGTGTCTACGCCGACTCCGTATACCATTTAAAATCCTCCGCGCCAGTCAATCAGTGTGTATCCCGCTGCGTGGATTTCGCTGTCTTTCCCCCGCCTGCGGCAGGGGAAAGACAGCATATTACACGCGTCATGGGCTGTTTCCAGTATTAATTCAGTATAAAACTAATGCGGTACTACAATTTGTAAAACCGACTCAAAGACCGTCGAAAAGATTTTACACCAAAGCAGGGCTTAAGACAAACCGCAGCACAGCTTCCACGCGAAAGGGAAACACCCGAGGAACGCAGGGCGCGGAAAGCTTCGCTCGGGGCGCTTAGTAAGGCGCCGTTTTACCGCTCCCGCGAGTTGAAAAAATTCCTGCGCTATGTTATCCTTTCAACGCAGTTTTACATATTTAATCAATGTTTCAGCTCTTGTAAACGAAAAAACGCCAAACAGCTATTACTGTTAATTTGAGCAAGAATCAGTCAAAGGGAAGGCAGATATGATTTTGACCGCAATAATAGTTTACGCGATTGTGCTCAGCGGCTGCTGGGCGACAAAGGCGTTTTTCTCCCGCAGACCGGAGGAGGGCGCTCCGCTTACGATATTTGCCGTTATGGCAGCGCTCTATATCTTCTGCGCCTTTAAGCTTCTCTCTGCGGGCGCTTTGATTATTCTTATTTGTTTTATCGTCCTTGATATCTATATGCTCTGCAGCGCCTCCTGCCGTCTCGCTCTTAAATCGCTGTTTTCTCCCGCGATGGTATTGTTCAGCCTTATCTTCATATTCCTTATCTATATTAACTACGGGAAGCTGCTTTCAACCTGGGGCGAGTTCTCACATTGGGCAACTACGGTTAAGGACCTGGTTTATTTCGAAGACTTCAGCGCCAATCCTGCCGCCTTGTCGGACTTTAAGAGCTACCCGCCGGCCATGTCTCTGTGGCAGTATGTGTTTCAATATATAAACACTCTTCTGAAGCCCTCGGAGAGGATCTGCGAATGGGGGCTGTATTTCTCCTACCAGCTCGCCTGCTTCTCGCTGTTTGTTCCGTTTATGGGAAACCTCAGCTTTAAAAAGCCGCTTCAAATGTCGCTGTGCGCTCTCGCGCTTGTCTTCTCGCCCTATGTAATATTTATCGACTATCCCTCTATTTACAGGTCTATTGAAATTGACACCTACCTGTCCTTCGTTTTCGCCTATTGCGTTCTTCTGATTCTTTTAAGCGAAACCTACGATGGGTTCTTCACCCTGTGCCTGTCCGGCGGTCTGTTCATTCTCGTGCTCACAAAAGAGGCCGGGCTGCTTTTCGCCGTATTTGCCCTTCTGCTTTTATTAATAGAACTATTATTCAAACGCCGCTCAGACACGGGCTCGCCCCTCGGGCTTAAGGCCCTTCCCGAGTACGGAAAGGCAATTGCCTGCTTCGCCGGAGCTATGCTCCTCGCCTGGCTTTCCTGGAAGCTGATATTGTTCTCGCGAGGCGCGGGAGCTACTTTTCCCAGGGAGGTTGACCTTGCGGAGTTTGTAAAAATCGTCATTGGTCAGATAACTGAGGGCTATAGGGTAGAGGTATACCATAACTACATCGCAAAGTTCTTTTATTACGATATTATCCGCCATCTCTCCTGCTCGAGCGCAATAGTGCTGTTTTTGCTCATTATGCTATCCTTCCTGCTGCTCTCACATTTGAGCG
>JAUNBN010000265.1 GCA_030527085.1 Oscillospiraceae bacterium | reverse complement strand
CAGCGAGGGCACCCTTACCGACGAAAAGGCGGATTCTGTAATCGAGAGCGCCCTGAAAGCGCTGAAAGAAAAGGGAATAGAGCTCAGAAGCTGAACTCCTGCACAGGCCCCGGGGTAAAGCGAGTGGGCTATTAACGTGTAAAATGCCGTCCCCCGCCGAGGGCGGGAGACAGCGAAAAGCCCGCGCGGCGGAGCAATCCCGACCAAAAGGGAGTGGACCAAAAGCGGGTGCGATACTGTGTTCCCCCGCCGAAGGAGGGGGGACACGCACGCTATCGGAGAACTCCCGGCCAAAAAGCGGGAGTGTCCCTTGAGCGTGTAATATGCTGTATTTCCCCCGCCTTCGGCGGGGGAAATACAGCGAAAACCAACGCGGCGGGACACTCCCCAAAAAGCGCACTTGTAAACTTCGGCGATTTGGTGTATTCTTATTTATATATTGCCAGAAGGAGTGTATTCAAGTGTTTGAACCCACGCTGACCTTCACCCTCTCCAACGCCAAGGATGAGGAAATCAAGCAGATACTCTCGGAGGTCTACTTAGCGCTTAAGGAAAAGGGCTACAACCCCGAAAGCCAGATAGTTGGCTATATACTCTCCGAGGACCCGACCTACATCACCACCAACCGCGGCGCTCGCTCGCTGATTAAACAGCTCGACCGCGACGATATGCTGCGCGCGATGGTACGCTCCTTTTTGGGAGTTGAAAAATAAAATTCTTAAGGAGGAGCTTATGGCAGAAGCCCTTACCTATAAAGGCCGCCCACTGGCGCGGCGCGACAACGAGATTTACTACGGCGCCCCCGGGGACGACTATGTGGTTTTTATCCAGATACTCAGCACCACGGAGAAGGACGGCGTTGCCGTGGCCGACAAGGTCCACGTCTCGCTGCTCTCAAACGACCCCTCGCTCACTCCCGCCGCGCGCATTTTAAAGCAGAGCGACAAGAACGGGCTCTACAGCGCGCTGGACATCGGCGAAATCTGGCTCAAGGGCGCGGAGTCCGGAAAGATATAAAGTTTGAAGCATAAGTAAGGCCGGTTCGGAAAACTCCGCGCCGGCTTTTTTCTGCTTTAGGGTTTAAGTCCCGAGAGAGCGCGAGACGGGAGAGCGGAACTTAAGTCTCAAGCTGCATTCCCCGCAGCTTTCGAATTTGTATAGATAATATCAAATGTGGTACAATCCCTGATAAGACATGACGGAGGTTCTGCGGGTGGAAAAGCGAGTGAGTCCCGCCGAGGTGCGGGAGAGCGCGGAGATAAAGACCTATGTAAAAATGGCCGACGACACCCTCGGCGCGCTGGGCTTTACCGAGCACAGCTACGCCCACGTTACGAAGTGCGCCGAGACCGCGAGCTGGATTTTAAGGGAGCTTGAGCGGCCCGAGCGCGACTGCGAGCTGGCCTGGATAGCGGGCTATCTTCACGACATAGGCAATCTCATAAACCGCGAGGATCACGCGATAAGCGGCGCGGTAATGGCCTTTACGCTGCTTTCCAAAATGGGCATGGTGCCCGAGGAGACGGCGAAGATAGCCGCCGCCATAGGCTCGCACGACGAGTACGACGCGGCGAGGCCAGTAAGCGACATCTCCGCGGCCCTTATTCTGGCTGACAAGAGCGATGTGCGCCGCTCGAGAGTGCGCACGGGGGCCAACCTCAGCAGCGACATACACGACCGCGTGAACTACGCCGTCGAGAGCTCCGAGGTAACGCTGGACAAGAGCGAGTCCGCCCTGACGCTTACGCTCGGCATAGATACCGCCATCTGCCCTGTTATGGAGTACTTCGAGATATTTTTGCAGCGAATGCTGCTCTCGAGAAAGGCCGCCGAGTATCTGGGGCTGGTGTTCAGACTGGTGATAAACGGTCAGAGGCTGCTGTAAGGGAATATGGGCAGGATTTGGGAATTTGCAAAGCGGTATAAGCACTGGCTCGCGCTCGCTCTTTTGGCGGGCCTTTTGCTGCTGGCTGCGAAATGGATAGAGTTCGACCGCGTGAGGCCGGCCGTCGGCAGGCT
>JAUNBN010000264.1 GCA_030527085.1 Oscillospiraceae bacterium | reverse complement strand
TCTCGGAAAAATACTCCGCAAAGCGCGCGGGAACAGTTGCCTCGCCGCGCTCGTGAACCTCCTTATAAAATACCCCGGGGAAGCGGTCTATAAGAAAGTGAACCTCGTCTGGAAATTCGTGGGCGGCATTAAAGCTCAAATCTCCCTCGGAAATGGCGTAGGCGCGCAGATAGTGCCAGTATTCGTCCGGAGCCTGCAGCGGCGCGTTTACGAAGCTCATGGCAAGTCCCAGAACAAAGACGCAGAAGGCGAGCTTGAGGGGCGCGCCCTTGAGCTTGACCGCCGCGAGCCAGACGCAGGCGTACAGTGTTGTAAAGAGGAGAAAGGCCGCGAGCAGCAGCGGGCTCTCGAGCCCTCGAGTTGAGGTGAACATCCGCGAGGCCTGAAAGACGGCCAGCAGCAGCAGCGCCTGCATAATAACATAGACGCAGGGCCAGAGGGGGGGTGTCTCACCCTTTTTCAGTATAAATCTTAAAATAATAAACAAATAGTATAAAGCGAGCGCGGCGAAGCCCCAGAGCAGCAGGCGCGGCGCGCTGAAGCTCTGGACGCTGACGTTTTCGTTGACAGTAACTCCGCCGAAGTAAACGGTAGAGCGCACAGTTTCGGTGGGGTAGATTTTAAGGGAGTAGAGTTTGTCGCAGGGTATTTGGGCGGTGTAAACGCCCTCGCTTTCGGGGGCGAGCGCGGCTATGAACTCCCCGCTCACGCCGTCCGCCTCGGCGCTGTAGTAGAGGACGCATTCCGTAGCGTCGCCCGCCTCGCGCTCGAGCCGAACGCTCAAGGTTTTGGCGGGAATGCCGCCCAAATCTTCATAGATGAAGTAGGAATTGTAGGCGAGCGCGTAGTAGCGCCCCCCGCCCTCCTCGCGGAACTCCCAGCTCTCGAAATCCTCCGCCGCTATCTCGGTAAGCGGATAGTATTCGGCGGGGTGGGGGTCGGCTATTTTAACATAGGCCACCTCCGCCGCCAGCGCGAAAAGCAGCGCGCCCAGCGCGAGAAGCAGCGGATTTTTGATTTTTGCCTCTGAAAGCTTCCTCATCTTAAAGCTCTATGAACTCGTCCTCTTCAAAGTCTCTTACGGCCCTGGTGCCTATAACATCATACCAGCGAGTGGGAGAGAGGCCGCCGCCGGGGCGCTTCACGTCCAGCGCGTCCTCGGTGATTTCTTCGCCTTTTGCTATAAAGCGCGCGGCGACTATGCTGCGGCGGGCTATGCGGCGGTTCTTGCGCTCGGAGCGGCTCACGGTCTTAATCCCGCTGCCCAGCGCGAGCTCTATATGCCGTATCTTCTCCACCATTTCGGCGAGCTCGTCCGGCTCGAGGCTACAGGAGTGGTCGGGGCCTATCATGCTTCTGTCGAGTGTGAAGTGTTTTTCTATTACCGTCGCGCCCAGAGCCACGGCGGCTATAGGGGCCTCTATTCCGAGAGTGTGGTCGGAATAGCCCACGGGGTCGCCGAAACGGCGCTTTATATCGAGCATGGCGAGCAGGTTCGCGTCCTCGTAGGGCGTGGGGTACTCGGTGTTGCAGTGCAGAATAGTCAGCTCGGAAGCGCCGCTTTCCAGAAGCTCGCGGCGCGCGAACTCTATCTCGTCCATCTCGCACATGCCCGTGGACATGATTATGGGCTTCTTCGCGCGGCCCATCGCCTGCAATAGAGGCAGATTCGTTACCTCGCCCGAGGGCACCTTGATGCGCGAGATTCCGAGACTCAGCAGATAACTGAGGCTGTCGGTGTCGAAGGCGGTGGACATAAAAAGTATGCCCCGCTTCTCGCAGTAGCGATACAGCTCGCCGAAGTCGTCAAAATCGAGGTAGAGCTTGCGTATCATATCGAGCTGGCTCTCCTCCGCGCCGGTCGTCTCTATCTGGTAATCGGCCTTGGGCGCGGAGTCCGAGACCACCCTTTCGGGAATGAAGGTCTGGAACTTAACGGCGTCGGCCTTCGCCTCCACCGCCGCATCTACGAGCTTTTTGGCGAGGCGCAGGTCGCCGTTGTGGTTGACCCCGGCTTCGGCG
>JAUNBN010000263.1 GCA_030527085.1 Oscillospiraceae bacterium | reverse complement strand
CGAAGCCGAGGCGCTGGCCGAGGCCGAGCGCTGCCTGAACTGCGGCTGCTACGCCGTTAACCCCAGCGACCTCGCCGCGGTGCTGGTGCTGCTGAACGCGCGCTTCGTCACCACAGAGAGGACGCTTTCGGCCGACGAGCTCATCTGCGGCGGAATAAAGCCTCAGGACGTGCTGCGCGAGGGCGAGCTCATAAAAGAAATACGCATTCCCAAAATGGGCGGCGAGCTCCGTTACGACAAGAAGCGCGTGCGCGACGCGGTGGACTTCGCCATCGTCGCGCTGGCGAGCCGCTTTGAGGTGAAGGACGGCGTAATCGAGGAGGCCGGTCTCGTGCTGGGTGCGGTGGCCCAGACCCCGCGGCGGCTGCCCGAGGTGGACGCCTTCCTCAAGGGCAAGAAAATTAGCGAGGAGCTGGCGAGGGAAGCCTCCGAGCTCGCGCTCAAGGACGCCGTGCCGATGGGCCGCAACGAGTACAAGATATTCATGGCAAAGGACGTCGTTTACAAGGCCGTTCTGCGCGCCGGCGGCCTTGCTAAGGAATACAAAAGCATGTTATAGTTTTCTCAAAGAACGCTTTCCGAAGGTCTGAAGGCCGAGGGCAAATGACGCTTTAAAAGGGCTCCCTGCCTTCGGCTGAATGACGGGGAGGCGCGGCCTCTGAACGCGCGCCTGCCGCCTTAAGGAGGGTAATATGGAAGACTATCGCGGAGTTTTGACCTGCCTCCCTATCAGTCGAGGATTTTTAAGGATTTCAAGGGCTGGGACAAGCTGGAGGTCCTCGGCGAGCACCTCTATTTTCCGGCCAACCACTATATAGCCGTACCCGGCGACGACATAAAATACTGCTACCTCGTCGTCGAGGGACGGGTGCTCTCGCTTGAGATAACCGAGGACGGCGAGGAGCATATCTTCAACATCTTCGAGCCGGGCAGCCTCTTTCTCGAGTCCAATGTCCTGGCCGACTACCCATCCGCAATCTACTTTCGGGCCATAGTGCCGACGGAATGCGTCAGGGTGGACAACAGCTGCGTGCGCGAGGCCATGAAGCGCGACGAGGACATTATGCAGCTCATCTTCGAGTCCTTCGCCAGCAAGTTCTACTCCGCGATGGACCGGCTCAGGGACCACTACAACCACGGAGCCTCCTGGCAGGTTTACAACATGCTCGCCCAGCTCGCCGAGAGCAACGGCAAGCCTTATTACGAAAACTGGATTATGATAGAAATGCCCATGAGCCAGCAGTTCATAAGCAATATGCTCGGACTCAACAGAATAACCATAAGCCGCGCGCTTAAGGAGCTGAGAGAGAAGGATCTGCTCATGCAGATTAACAACAAGTTTTACTGCATTCGCAGGGCCGACGCGGAATAAGCCGACTTAAAACAGACGGCGGACGCCGCAGAACTTCGCTCCGAGGGCTCGCGCCAATATACTCGGAGGAAACATGAGCTTTTTTAAAAACCATTTCAGAATGGTAATGACCTGCATACTGGCCTTCTGCCTTTCCCTCATAATGGCCACCTCTGCAATATTTATAGCTAACCTGAACTTCACTATACCGCTGCTCGTCAGAAACTGGGGAACAGTCTTTCTCGTGATAATGATAACCGGCTTTCTCTGCCCTCTGACCCAGTGGAGCTTCGCCCTCTGCGACAAGCTCAAAATCAAGCCGGGCACTCTCGCCCACGACCTGATAGACGACCTTGTCGCCTCGCTTATATTCAACTCGGCGGCTACTTTCGTAATGGCGGCGGTTAACATCTTCGGCAACGCCGAAATAGAGGCCGCCGTGGCCGCGGGGGCGCTGCCCTCCGTCCAGGCTGTCTACTGGTCTACCGTGCTGCACGACTGGCCGATAACCTTTGTCATAAGCTACATCGTCGCCTTCTTTGTTATGAAGATAGCCGAGAGGATAGCCGTCAAGGCCGCGGGACCGCCCGCCGGAATGCCCGCGCCCGCCTGCGCCGGGGAGGCGGGGGAATAAGACAATCCCCAAGAGATAAGACAGCCGGCGTCTGCCCA
>JAUNBN010000025.1:5100-11718 GCA_030527085.1 Oscillospiraceae bacterium | reverse complement strand
GAATACTTCGGCACGACTGTACGCATAACCGTAAGGGAGAGGGAGGTAGTTCCCAACACTACCTACAAGGAGTTCGCCATCTTCGGAAACGATTTGAGCGTGCCCTACAACAGCATTCGCTCCGCGCTCCGCAACCTCATAGGCGTTGAGAAGACCACCGAGCCGCGCACCGAGCTTCGCGTGACGCAGCTCTTGGAGCAGACCATAACCGTTTCGGGGCTGAGCGGCGTTACAGAGAGCGTCGCGGAAGCCGTAGAGGCCAGCACCACCTCTAGCTACGAGATAGAAGACCTTGAGCTCGCCGCGGGCGAGGAAGTAATTTTCGAGTCCGAAGACGAGGACATCGCCTATGTACGCGTCACGGGCGAGGGCGAGGACGTGGCCTACTACATCAACGGCGAGAGCACCGGCTCAACCGTTATAACCGCACGCATAGGCTTCTACAAGCAGGTTGACGACGAGACCTACGCGGCCTATCTCGCCGCTACCGGTCAGGACGCCCAGCCCGAAGAAACCGAGGGCGAGGAAGAGGAAACGAGCACGGAAGAGGAAGAGGAGACCGAGACGCCCGTCAATCAGATTTTCGTTACGACGCGCGCCATCACCTACCCCGTGAACGTGTAAGCCCGCAAGTTTAAAAAGCAAAAGAGCCCGCGCTGCCAACAAACGGAGCGCGGGCTCTTTTTAAACGGGTGTTCAGAGTTTGATCTCGCCTAGAGTATGTCTTTGCAAGAGCGCTTAAAGACCTCGCGCCGATAGACTTGTAATCTCTTTATCTGGGAGATGAGAGCCTCAGCTCAAACCGCCGGCTTCTCGATATATTGCGACCAGCTCCTCCGCTCCCATAATCTTCGGAACGGGGTAGAGGGGGTTTGCCTCCTTGAGGGCGCGGCTTACCAAAAGCGGCAGGTCCTCCTCCTTTATTTCCTCCAGCTTAGAGGGTATGCCCATCTTGGCGTTCATCTCCTCTATCCAGAGGATAAAGCTTTCGGCAGGAGAGCTTTCGCCGAGCACCCCGTTCAAGGGAGATTTGCGCTCTGGCTCCCCCACCGAAGGCGGGGGAACCAGAGCGTTAAGCACGCTCTTGGAGCACACCAGTTTTTCTCCGTCCTTTTTAAGGCCGACGCGCGCGGCGAGCTCGCTTAAGGGCCGCCGGACGCTTTCGCCGTAGGCTCTGAGCACATAGGGCAGCAGCACGGCGTTTGCAAGACCGTGGCCCAGCCCGTAAAGCCCGCTCAGCGCGTGGGAGAGGGCGTGGACGTAGCCCACATAGGCGCGGGTAAAGGCCAGACCCGCGAGATAGGAGGCGCGCTGCATATTCGCTCTGGCGGCTATGTTTTCGCCGTTCTCGAAGGCTTCGTACAGGTTTTCCGAAACGAGGCGCACGGCCTCGAGCGCGTGCTTTCTGGTAGCGGCGGTGTTCGCGCGGCCAATATAGGCCTCTACGGCGTGGCAGAGCGCGTCCATGCCCGTGGCAGCCGTGACGCCGGGCGGGAGTTTAAGCGTGAGGGAGGGGTCGAGCACCGCCCAGCCGGGTATGAGCGCGGGGTCCTGCATAGTGAATTTATGATGCGTGGCCTCCTCGGTTATAACGGCGGCGAGAGTGGTCTCGCTGCCCGAGCCCGCGGTTGTCGGTATGGCGAAGAGCGGGGGCAGCTTTTTCATTATTTTGAGCGTTCCCGCCATTTGCAGAAGTGTCTTTGAGGGCCTCGCGGCGCGCGCGGCGGCGGCCTTTGCGAGGTCCATAGGCGAGCCGCCGCCGAAGGCAATTATGCCCTCGCAGGCGCCCTCACGGTAGATTTTATAAGCCTCCTCAACGCAGGTATCCGTCGGGTTGGGAACGGAGCCGTCGTAGACAAGGCAGGCTACGCCCTCGGCCTCCAGTCCCTTTAAGAGCGGGGCGGTGAGCCCCAGGGCGCTCGTGTGCCTGCCGCAGACGAGCAGCACGCGGGAGAGACCCAGCTCCTTGATAAGCGCGGGCAGGCGGCTAAGCGCGCCCTCGCCCTCGAGCTTAACGGGCTCGCGCCAGGGCAGCAGAAAGGCCGCGAGGTAGAGCGCGCTTTGAAAGGCGCGGCAGTAAAGGGTGTAGAAAAAGCTCATCAGTCAGTCCTCTCGCCCTCAAAGCTGCCTCTGAGACCCATGGCGCTCACCGTGCCGCTCAATTTTTGCCCGTCCTCGCTCAAAAGCCCTTTCATGGAGGCCGAAAGGCTCAAAAGTCCCTGCTTCACTTTAGCGCTCGCGCTGAAGCTCCTGCCGCTTATCTGCCCGTTTGTGAGGTGATAGAGCGGCTTGCCGCTCTCGTCGCAAAGCGAGCAGCTGAAGCTATCTCCCTCCTGCTTTATCTCGCCGGTTCCCGAAAACTCCCCCAGGGAGCATTTCAGTTTTATCAGCCAGCGCCCTTGCAGTCCGCTCATATACAGGCTTCCTTTCTCGAGGAGCGCTCACAGCGCCCCTTTTTCTTTCAGAGTTTAACACTTCGACCGGCGCTTGTAAACGCCGACGCTTTTTCGCGAGTGGTCCGAAAGCGGGTATTTAAGGCTGTATTCCCCCCGCCGAAGGCGGGGGAATACAGCAAAAAAGCGCGCAACAAGGGCACTCCCGCTTTTTCCAATGTCCTGTTTTCAGGGTGTTTTTATTTCCCCGCCTGCAGCGGGGAAACAGGCATAGAACGCGCTTGTGGCCGTCTCCCTTTTTGCATAAGCCGGCCCCCTGCGGCAAATAATAAACGCGGCGAAGCACGCCGATATAAAGGAGCGAGCGCGAATGACAGAGACCAGAGAGAGAATAAGCCGAAAGAAAAAGCGCAGCTATCTCGCGGGCGCGGTCTGTGGGCTTTTGAACGGCCTTTTCGGCAGCGGCGGCGGCGTTGTGGCTGTGCTCTTTCTGCGAGAAATAACGGGCGACGAGCAGCGCGCCCACGCCTCGGCCACGCTCGCCATGCTCTGCATGAGCCTCGTGAGCCTGCTCTTTTATTCGCTCGGCGGCTTTATAGACTGGCGGGAGGGTTTTATGTTCGTGCCCGGCGGCCTGCTGGGAGCCGTCGCGGGCAGCCTGCTGCTCAAAAGCATTAAGACTGAAAAGCTCAAAAAGCTCTTCGGTGCGGTGCTATGTATTTCCGGAGGGGTGATGCTCTTCTCATGAACTGGATAGTCTGCTCGCTGGTGGGACTGGGTTCGGGGCTGCTCGCCTCCATGGGGCTGGGCGGCGGCTTTATCATGGTGCTCTACCTCGCCATCTTCACGGATATAGCCCAGCAGAACGCCCAGGGCATAAATCTCCTGTTCTTCATACCGATAATAGTCCTTTCGGTCATACTGCACCTCAAAAACAAGCTCATAGACGTGCCTACAGCGCTGCGCTGCGGACTTACGGGCGCGCTTTTCGCCGTGGGGGGCTATTATATAGCGCAGGCGGTGGAGGGCGAGTGGCTGAGGCGCGGCTTCGCGGTCTTTGTTATTCTCGCGGGGCTCAAGGATTTATTGTCGCGAAGCGGTTCAAAAGACGGATAGACGTTGCCGCTTGCCGAAGACAACTTAGGTGTTTTCCCAAGGCGGAGGAAAACACCCTGAAGGACGGTAAGGCTTAAAAGCGCGCAATAGTGGCCTATAGGCGTGCGATACGCTGTCTTTCCCCGCCGCAGGCGGGGGAAAGACAGCGAAAGCTTCACGCGAATGGCCCAAATTTTCTCCCTCTATTGACAAACAAAGATAAGCGGAATAAACTGAATAAAGAAAACAAAATACCCGGTAGGCAAGGTTACCACAGGGATACGGGTTGCTGCCGCAAAATGGTGGAGACACCATCAGATGGTCAGCAGGGCACGTCGAAAAACAAGGCGTGTTCTAACGCAACTTCATCGCCCTGCGAAGCTAAAGCTCGGACGGTGGCGCGCTCTCTTTTTTGCGCGTAAATGTGAGGCGAAGCCCTAAGCCCCGCTGCCGTTCGCGGCCGCGGGCTTTTGATTTTCCCAAAAAAACCGAAACGGAGGTGTGTCGAAATGGGAGAGAATATGCTTGAACTGCTCAGGGCTCGGAGGATTAAGGACCTGCGAAGTCTGCTGGCCGAAACGAACCCCGTAGACATAGCCGCCGTTACAGACGAGCTGGTGGACGACGGGCTGATAACGAAGGAGGAGCTGCTGCTGCTCTTTCGCATAACGCCCAAGGACATAGCCTCGGACACCTTTGTTGAGATGAGCCCCGAGACGCAGCAGATGCTGATAACGGGCGTTACCGACGCGGAGCTGCACGACGTCTTAAACGACCTCTTTCTTGACGACGCGGTGGACTTGATTGAGGAAATGCCCGCCGGAGTCGTCAAGCGCATACTTAAAAACGTGGACGCGCAGACGCGCAAGAGCATAAACCAGCTTTTAAACTACCCCGAGGACAGCGCCGGCTCCCTGATGACCATAGAGTACGTCGACCTCAAGAGAAACATGACGGTCGAGCAGTGCTTCCAGCGCATCAGAAAAACAGGCGTGGATAAGGAGACCATCTACACCTGCTATGTGACGGACCGCAACCGCAAGCTGCTGGGTCTTGTGAGCGTAAAAGATTTGCTGCTCGCGAGCTACGAGGACGAGGTCGGCGACATAATGGAGGAGAACGTAATCTCCGTGACCACCTCGGACGACCAGGAGCTCGTGGCGCAGATGTTCGGCAAATACGACTTCATGGCCCTGCCCGTTGTGGACAGTGAAAACCGCTTAGTCGGCATCATAACCGTTGACGACGCCATCGACGTCATGCAGGAGGAGTTCACCGAGGACATCGAGAAGATGGCCGCCATAACCCCTACCGACAAGCCCTACCTGCGCATGAGCGTTTTTGAAATCTGGCGCGTGCGCATTCCCTGGCTGCTGCTGCTGATGGTGAGCGCCACCTTTACGGGAATCATCATAACCTCCTTTGAGAGCGCCCTCGCCGCGCAGATAGCGCTCACTGCCTTTATCCCCATGTTGATGGACACGGCGGGCAACAGCGGCTCGCAGGCCTCTGTTACGGTCATCCGCGCCCTTTCTCTGGGCGACGTCGAGTTCGGCGACATACTGGAAATACTCTGGAAGGAGGCGCGCGTCTCCCTGCTCTGCGGACTTTCGCTCTCGGCCGTCGCCTTCGCCAAGCTGCTCTTTTTGGATAAGGTCGGCATGGGCGTGGCGCTCGTGGTCTCGATAACCCTCGCCTGCACTATAGTTCTGGCAAAGCTGGTGGGCTGCACGCTGCCGCTCTTTTCCAAGAAGCTGGGCTTCGACCCGGCGGTTATGTCCGCCCCCTTTATAACTACCATAGTTGACGCGCTCTCGCTGCTTATCTATTTTCAGGTTGCCAGCCTGCTGCTGGGGCTCTGAGAGCTCAGACGAGAATGCTATGCCCCGACGATGCACTTGTAATTGTAATCAGACCCTGACGCGGCAAAAGCCGCGAGGCCCGATTAGGGACATTCGCGGCTTTTTATCATCATGCAATTCGCTTTTGGTTCTGTACAGTCGCGTGACTTTTCGCTGTATTCCCACGCCTGAGGCGGGGGAATACAGCATTCTTAAAACCCCAAAAGCTCCTTTACGGCCGAGGAGAGGCTTTCGAGCACCACGAGGCTGGCGGCCTCGGTTTTCTCTTTCGCTGTCATGTAAGCCTTCATCTTTGGCTCGGTGCCCGAGGGTCTTATAATAAGGCTTGCCCCGCCCTCGAGCGAGAACTCCACCATATCCGAGCTCGGCAGGTCTATCTCCTCTTGCGCGCCCTTTGCCCTGTCGGTCTTGAGCCCCGTTTTGTAGTCGCTGAGGCAGAGGACCCTAAAGCCCGCTATCTCTCTGGGCGGGTTCTCGTGGAGTCCGCTCATCACCCGCGCCATCTTCTCCTTGCCGTCGAGCCCCGCAAACTCAAAGCTCTCTACCCGGCTGAGGTAGTAGCCGTATTTTTCAAAAAGGCTCTCCATAAGCTCGGGGGCGGTGGTTCCCTCGACCTTGAGCCTGCTCGCGAGCTCGCAGAGCAGGAGCGAAGCGTTCACTGCGTCCTTGTCGCGCACATAGCTGCCCGAGAGATAGCCGCAGCTCTCCTCGAAGCCGAAGATGAAGCGCTCCTCCTCGCCCTTTTCCTCAAGACGGAGTATCTGCTCGCCGATATATTTAAAGCCCGTCAGAACGCGCCGCATTTCAACTTCGTAGGCGCGCGCTATCTCGCCCGCGAGCTCAGTTGAAACGAGGCTCTCCACGGCGACGGCGCCCTTCGGCAGCGTGCCCTTGGCGAAACGCCGCGAGCAGATATACCAGAGCAGCAGAACGCCTATCTCGTTGCCCGAAAGTATGCGGTAGCCGCCGTCCCTGTCGCGGAAGGCAACGCCCGCGCGGTCGCAGTCGGGGTCGGTAGCTATGAGCAGGTCGGCGCGCTTTTCCTCGGCCAGTTTAAGGCCAAGCGCGAGCGCCTCCTTCGTCTCGGGATTTGGGTAGGTGCAGGTTGGGAAGTCGCCGTCCGGCATTTCCTGCTCGGCCACGACACAGACCTCGCTTACGCCTATATCCCTCATTATGCGCAGCACCGGCTCGCGGCCCGTGCCGTTGAGCGGGGAATAGGCCACCCTTATCGGGTATTCCCTGCAAATTCCCGGCTCCACGGACTG